>JBGTKE010000209.1:0-4950 GCA_041744775.1 Hyphomonas sp.
CGTCGGATGGCGCGCGGCTCGTGATGCCGGCCATGGGCGCCTTCGCAGGCGGGCTCAACGTGCTGCACGACGCGTTCCGGCCGGTCTTCCCCGAAGGCTGCATGGCCTTCGCCATCGGCGAGGCGCGCGTCTACGGTGTGCCGCAGACACACCTTCTACCGGACAGCGGGGTGGGCGGCGGGTTTATCTGGCGCGCCTGAGCGGCGCGTACACGTTCCGGATTTTCAGGGGAACGGCAGAGTGCTAGCGATGCAGCCGGGGACAAGTAGGAGACAAACCCGTGAAACTACCCCGTAAACTCGCTGTCGCCGGCCTGCTTGCCGGCACCTTGTCGCTTGGCGGTTGCGCCACCTTCGCCCAGAGCCTGATCGCCGGACTCGCCGCGGAGTCTTCCTGCCGCAGCAGCGACACCGGAAATGACGGCCGCGCCGCCTATGACCAGGCCTGCCTCGAAAGCATCGACCATTGGCAGGACGACAACCCGATGTGAGGCTGCGGGCCGCAGCGCGTTGACGATAGGGGATTATTCCTAGTATAGGAATATTTCCACACTCTCGCCGGAGCCGCCCCATGCAGCACAAAGACATCTGGCGCGGGCTCGACCAGCTGGCCGCGCATCACGGCCTCTCGTCCTCCGGCCTCGCGAAACGCGCCGGGCTCGATCCCACCAGTTTCAATCCCTCCAAGCGAGAAGGGGCCGACGGCCGCCCGCGCTGGCCGACGACCGAAAGCCTCGCACGCGTGCTGGACGCGGTCGGCGCGGGCTTTGACGATTTCGCCGCGCTGGTGGAGGGCCGAAGGGGCGGCTCGGCGCCGCTGATCGGCTTTGCGCAGGCAGGGCAGGACGGGTTCTTTGACGATGCGGGTTTCCCGGTCGGGACCGGCTGGGATGACGTGCGGTTTCCGGGATTGGGCACCGAGACGGTCTACGCGCTGCAGATCAGCGGCGACTCGATGGAGCCCGCCTACCGCGCCGGAGACCGGATCATCGTTGCCCCCGGCGCCGGGGTGAAACCGGGGGACCGGGTTGTCGCGAAGACGGCCGAGGGCGAAGTAATGGCGAAAGTCCTTGCCCGGAAGAACACCCGCGTCGTCGAGCTCGCCTCGCTCAACCCGGACTATCCGTCCCGCGAGTTCAAGCCTTCCGAGATTGCCTGGATCGCGCGCATCCTCTGGGCCAGCCAGTAAGCGCCGGTCAGTCTGCAGGCGGCAGTTTGGCCGCGCAGGACTTCAGGATTCCAATCCCACTGGACAGGTTGGCCGCCGGAAAGCTGACCGTCTGGCCGTTCGCGTTGAACGTAATGTCGCCGTCGACTTTCAGTTGCTCCAGAACCGGCTCGAACAGCGACGCGTCGAGGTAGATGGCAAGTGTATCCGGTCCCAGCTTGCGAACCTGGGGCGAGGCGAGCGACTTTCCCGTTGGAAAGGTGACGGACCCTGCGGTCCGGTCCTCAAG
The DNA here is from genome assembly GCA_041744775.1 of Hyphomonas sp. Classification (GTDB taxonomy): domain Bacteria; phylum Pseudomonadota; class Alphaproteobacteria; order Caulobacterales; family Hyphomonadaceae; genus Hyphomonas. The sequence continues at coordinate 1,457 of JBGTKE010000209.1, forward strand.
TCCGTCAAAGGCGCTTGCCCGCGACGAGAAGAACACCCTGTCAGCCATGACGGTGAGGTTCATCATCGGGGCGGTGGTGCCGTACCAGAGCATGCAGAAGGGTTTGCTGCCTTCGGGCGTTTCCGGCTCGGCATTGACGCCCCAGCTTTCAGCCGCCGAGGGAAGGGCGAGAAGCGTGACCGCGCTGAGGACCGCCATCCATTTTTTCATGTGCCAGATCCCCCGTCCGCAGGCGAGCCCGTGATGACGAGAAGGGTGCCTCACCGGGCGCACGAATTCCACCCCTTGAGACCACTGCGCCGCCCGGCAAGCGCAAGTTTGCATGGCTTCGCCGGAAAAATCGCGCCATGAATGCAGAAATGCCGAAACGGGCGATCGGATGAGGGAGGCGCGGGGACGTTCATGGACTGGGGCAAGCTGAGATCATTCCACGCCGCTGCCGAAGCCGGGAGCCTGACGCTGGCGGGTGAACGGCTCGGCATTTCGCAATCGGCGGTCTCGCGCCAGATCGCGGCGCTGGAGGAACAACTCGGTGTGTCGTTGTTCCAGCGCCATGCCCGCGGCCTCGTGCTGACCGACAGCGGCCATACCCTCTACCGCTCCACCCTGGACATGGCCTCGGCGGCCCAGTCTGCCAATACGGCCCTGCGCGACCAGCAGGAAACGCCGCAAGGCGAACTGATCGTCTCGGCGCCGGTGGCCTTTGGCTCGGTGTGGCTGGTGCCCCGCCTCGGCGGGTTCATCCGGCGCCATCCCGACCTCCATCTCGACCTGCGCCTCGATGACCAGCGCGAGTATGACCTTCTGAAGCTCGAGGCCGAATGCGCCATCAGTCTCTGGGCCGCCGACAAGGCCGACCTGATCCAGCGCAAGCTCGGCACGGTGGCCACCAACCTCTATGCCTCGCCGGATTATCTCAAGGCGAACGGCGTGCCGCGCACCCCGCTGGACCTCGATAACCACCGGATCATCGCTTACGGCGACGAGTCCTCGCCGCTCCAGGAAATGAGCTTCGCCTGCCGGGTCGGACGTGATGACGCACCCCCCCGTCAGGCCACCCTCAAGGTGAATAACGTTTTCGCGATGATGCGGGCCGTCGAGGCCGGGCTCGGCATCGCCGACGTGCCCGATTACATGGTCAGCGCGCTGCCCCGGCTGGTGCGGATATTGCCCGAGATCACGGGGCCCACATTCGACCTTTATTTCATATATCCCAGTGACTTGCGCCGGTCCAAACGGGTCGCGGCCTTCCGTGATTTCCTGACCACGGAGACCGAACCTCTGCGCAAGCTGTCCATGCGCTAACGAACATGAAATTTTGGTCACACATGCAGATCTGCATGTGTGACCTGCTGGGGCGCATGTTGCATTGCAGCGTAACCCTCTTATGTAGGGCCTATGCCATGGGTCCTGGGCATAACCCGATCATTCTTCCGATTGGGCGTTTCCTCCCCCTAACAGGACCCCACTCAGCCCGGCGCGTCGCGAGATGCTGCCGGGCTTTCTTTTTGTACGGCGCTGTCAGGGCCGGATGCTGCGGAAGATGCGCCAGACCACATAGCCGAGCAGCACCGCCGAGAAAATGGCCGAAAGATAGAAGGTCGCCCCCGCGATCAGTTCCGAGGCATTCGACCAGTCCACACCCGGCAGGTGCACGAAGGGCGGCGTCCAGCTCAGACCTGGCTGCCCGGACACGACACCTCCGGCGTCCGGGTTGAGGATCGACGACCACTGGAAAGTCAGCTGGAAGAAACCGAACAGGCCCAATGCGCCGAGCATCAGGTTCATCGCGTTCTCGTCGCGCTTGTTGATGCGCGCCTCACGGTCGCGCGTCTGGCTTTCCATGTTGGAGATCAGCCGCTCGATATAGTCATTGCGCCGGCCGATGCCCCGCAGCAGGGTCATCTTCTCGAACACTTCGGCCTCGGTGTCATAGCGGAACACGTTCATGTAGCGGTCGCGGTAATACGCGGCGTGCTCGCCGGTCCGGAACGCATAGAAGGCTTCGGCGGCGTCCTTCAGGCGGCCCCGGTTGCCGAAATCCTCGACCCGCCCGATCACGTCAAAGGCCGAGGCCTCGTACTCGCGGGTCATGAACTCGTTGTGCATCGAGACCGCGTGGATCATGAACGCATAGGGGCAGGTGCCGATGAAATCGTTCGCCGCATCGAGGCTGCGGGCCTTCTCCACGTAAGTGATCAGCGCGCGCGGATTGGCGAAGCGCACGAACTTGCGCTCGGCGGCCTGTTCCTCGGTGGCGGGATAGATCGGATCGGTCGAGTCGAGGATCTCGGACGGGTCCTGGTTCATGAAGTCGATGATGTTCTGGTTGAAACCCGCCACGAACAGATATTGCAGGCAATCCTGGCGCCGGCGATCGTCCATCGCCGGGATTGCCTTGCGGCCATTCTCGATCTGTTCGTCCGTAAACTGATCATAGTCCGGGCGGTTGACCACCCAGTTCCAGTATGCCTCGCCCAGCTGGATGATCGGGACGTCGACATTGCTCTTCGGGTTCAGGCCTTCCAGTTTCTCCTGATAGGGCAGGTAGCAGTTTTCCTGCACCATCATCATGCGCGGCAGCGGCTTGCCGGTCTCCGGATCGGGCTCCGGCAGCAGGCGCCGGAAGAAGGTCTTGTCCTCGAAGAAGAACAACAGGCGCGACACCGGCATCACCAGGCCCGGCACTTCGATGAACGGCGCCTCCGAGACGAGGTTCTCGAAGCTGGGCAGCAGCGTGCCGGGCGTCTTCACCGGCGGCAGGCTCGCCCTGAGCCGGGGGAACAGGTCCCCGGCGTCGGCATTGAACACATCGCGCACATATTGCCAGAAACTCTGGCTCTGACCGGCATCGCCCTCCACCTTGATCTGGTCGAGTGGGGCAAGCCCGGTGACCGCGTCCGTCGGCCGGATCGGCGGGGTTCCCGGCGCCCGCGGAGTGGCAGTAAATTCCTTCGGCGCCGCCAGCTTCTGGATCAGCGAGAGGAAATAGAAGTCGCCCGGCGTGTGCTCGTAATTGTAGCGGAAGGAGAGGTGATAGCCGATCGCGCCATTGGCATGCGTGTACCAGAAGCGGCGCACCCGAATCAGGCGCGTCTTGCCGAGCCCCGGAGGCCGGGCGATGAAGCGGCGCCCCTCGGTCATCCATTCGATCTCATCCGGCGCCGTCACTTCAAGAAACTCGCCGGCACGCGGGCACAGCGTATCGAGCAGAAAATCATTCACAGCGCCGAGGCGTTCGCGGTCCGCGATGTCGTTGAACAATGGCTCGACCGCGTCGCGCAGGCGCCTGCTGCCCCGGTAGCCCGGCTGGAAAGCCCGCAACGTTTCGGGATCGAGAGGCCGCCCCAGCGCGGCTGTCACCTTCTTCTCGGAAATGTAGAGCGACAGCGTGAAATACAGCGAGCGGTCCTCGCAGTCCTCGAAGTCTTCCTGCTCCGCGGCAGTCACGGCCATACCGGCATCCCCCTCATCCCCCGCCGGCGTCACGCCGG
>JBGTKE010000210.1:0-9894 GCA_041744775.1 Hyphomonas sp.
CCCGGTCCGGGCGGAACCAGACGAAGGTGCGCAGGTAGAGTATGGCGGTGGCGGCGAAGAGGCCGAGGCGGATGTCGGGCAGCCAGTGATGGGCGAAGAAATTCACGTAGATGGCGGCCGCGAGGAGGCCTTGCGCCCAGAGCGGCGGAAACCGGTCGAATCGGAACTCGAAGATGCGCCAGACGCGGGCCAGGTAGGAGCCGACGGCGGCGTACATGAAGCCGGAAAAGAGCGGCACGGCGCCGAGCCGCAGGAAGCTGTCCTCGGGGTAGATCCAGCTGCCATGGGCGGTCTTGAACAGTTCCATGACCGTGCCGGTGACGTGGAAGACGAGGATGACGCGCGCCTCCTCCCAGGTTTCGAGGCCGGAGAGGATGAGCAGGACCTGCAGCGCCAGCGCGGCGAGGACGAGGAAATCATAACGCGAGAGGGCGGCGGTGTCCGGATAGAAGAGGTGCGTCAGCAGCAGCAGGGCGAGCATGACGCCGCCAAACAGGCAGGTCCAGGCCTGCTTGATGCCGAAGCTGACGAACTCGAAGAGGCCGAGGCTCCACGGGCCTTTCACCCAGCGGGCGCGCAGAGCTTCGCGCTCGGCGTGGAGGCGGCCGCGCAGACGCGCTGATGCAGGAACAGGCGTCGTCATCGCGCACCGGAATGGCGGGGTTTGCGGGCTAAAACAAGGCGCAGGCCGATTGTGGACGGAAGTGATTTAGAGGCTTTGTCATGTCCGCCGGATGGCGTAGCATGACGCATCGCCAAACAACGGGGGAGTCAGATGGCTTATAATTCGGGTGTTCAACTGGCGGGTCTCGCCGGAATTGTCGGCGGCGGTCTCGGCGCCTATTTCGGTTACAATTATGCGATTGCGGAAAGCATGCCGCCGATCCAGGGCGCCCTGATCCTCGGCGCGGTCGGCATGATCGTGTTCAGCGCGGGCGCGTTCATCCTGAAATCGGCGATGCAGTTCATCGTCTATGTGATCATGCTGGGGCTGGTGGTGTACATATTCCGGGAGCCCATAGAAAGCCTGACCGGCATCAACCCGGTTGCGGCGATTCACTCGACGCTGATCGGTTGGGGCCTTCCGTTGCCACCGCTGGATTAGCGCGGCGCCTACACCTTCCAGCTGGGCGCGCGTTTCTCGAGGAAGGCGGCGACGCCTTCTTTCCCTTCGGCAGATGACCGGCGCGCCGCAATGCGCTTGGCCATCTTGTGGCTGAGCTCGCGGTCAATCGGCCGGCCGGAGACATCCCGCACCAGCCGTTTGGCATCGGCGACCGCGCCGGGCGCAGCCGAGAAGACGAGCCTGGCGATGCTTTCCTCGAGCTGCGCCATTTCGTCCGCATTCTGAGCAACATACTGGACGAGACCGATCTTCTCCGCATAGGCGGCATCGAAGGATTCCGCCGTGACGAACAGCGCGCGGGCCCAGCGCGGCCCGATGGCATCGACGACGAAGGGACTGATCGTGGCCGGCGTCAGACCAAGACGGACTTCGGAAAACCGGAACTGCGTGTTCGCCATCGCGATGGCAACGTCGCAGGCCGCCACCAGTCCCGCGCCGCCGCCCATTGCCGTGCCGTGGACGAGGGCGAGGGTCATCTGCGGCATCTCGTGGAGGCACAGGAGCATCTCGGCGAGCCGTTCAGCATCGGCTTCGTTTTCGTCGCGCGTATGGGTTGCGGCGCGCTTCATCCAGGCGAGGTCCGCGCCGGCCGAGAAAGACGGCCCCTCGCCGCGCAGGATCATCATGCGGATCGACGTCTGGTCCGAAATCATCGCGAACACATCGGTGAGTTCGGCGATCAGTTCGGCATTGAAGGCGTTGTGCACGTCGGGACGGTTGAGCGTGACGATCGCGATACCAGCGCGTGTGGCGTCAAACTTGATCAGGTCATATTCGGAATCGCGCATGTCGGCATTTCCTCTCAGGATGTCTCTTTGGCGTTCATCTTGCGGTAGTGGCTCGAGGGGCGCAAGGCGGGTTTCTCAACCAGGTGCCAGAGGGCGAGGCTGGCGGCGATGACGAGGAACGTGGCGGCGCCGAGGAAGCCCGCGATACCGAGTGTGGAGACGAAGCCGGCGGCGACCATTGCCTGCAGGATCGGGAAATGTGTGATATACAGGCCGTAGGAAATGTCTCCGAAACGGGCTGGGCTGAGCGCCGGGCCCGGCGCGAAGGCGATGCCGGCGATGACGCCGGCGAGACCGAAAGCGCGCAGCGGCTCCAGCACGGGATGGATCAGGGACGCCCCGAGCAGGAGCGTGCCGGGGATCGCGCAGGCCGCCCAGCGGCGGCGCAGGAGGGGCTCCACTTTCCACAGCGCGATGCCCATCGCGAAATAGGCCATCTGGCCGGGGATCTGGCGTGCGAGTTCGGGACCTAGACTTTCGCCGACCACACGGGGGACGAGGAAGGCCCAGGTTTCACCTGCGGCGTAGAGCGCGAGGATGCCCAGCCACCAGACACTGCGCAGGCTCGTCAGCACAAGGAGGATCAGCGGCAGGGCCAGATAGAACATCACCTCGATCTTGAGCGTCCAGAGGGCCCCGTTGACGGCGGTGAAGCGATTCGCGGTGAAGAGGCCGGGGAGGTTCGGCTCCAGGAAGTTCAGAAAGGTCAGATTGGCCGCGAGGTAGCGCAGCACGCCCTGCCCGTCCTGGGTCAGCGCGAAGCTGATGGCCGCGGGGATGAGGACGATCACCGCATAGGCGGGATACAGGCGGCGGATGCGCTTGCCGGCATAGTCCGCAAGGCCTGAGGCGCGCGCGAGGGAGCCGGAGACGAGCGCGCCGGAGACGATGAAGAAGCCCTGAATCGACACTTCGGCGAGATGGGCGAGGCCGCGCTCCAGCGGGCCGAAGGGATCGTCCGCCGCGAGGGCAGCGGCATGATAGGCGAAGACCCCGGCGGCCAGCAGCAGGCGGATCAGGTCAAAACGGTTGGAAGGCGTGGGAATCAAGTGGGTGTGGTCCGGTATGAGGCCGCCCTGTCTAGTGAAATGCGGCGCGGCGCGGAAGGGGTGAGCGACGGCTGCCTACGCGCTTGTAACAGGGATTTGCGGAACAGAGGCAGGCGCGGCGCGTTGAGGGGGCATAGAGAAGGAGCAAGACATGGCCGACCTCAAGAAATTCGAAGAAAATCCGCAGCGCCAGCTGCTGAAGGAAATCAGCGATGCGCGATGCGTGATGCTGGGCTCGCCCGTGGCGGGCGCCCACATGCAGCCGATGGCGCCGCAGGTGGATGTGGAAACGGGCACGATCTATTTCTATTCCGACAATACGAGCGAGCTGGGCAGCACGATCCTGTCGCGCCCGGCCGTGGTCCACCTCTGCCATATCGACAAGGACTATCAGGCCTGCGTCAGCGGAATGCTGTCGCCGCATTCGGATGCGCGGACGATCGAGAAATACTGGAGCCCGATGGTGGATGCCTGGTATCCCGAAGGCAAGACGGACCCGAAGATGCTGATGCTGAAATTCGAGCCGAAGGATGCGCAAGTCTGGGCATCGGACAAGTCGGTGCTCGGCGTGATGTTCGAAATCGCGAAAGCCAACAGGACCGGCGAGAGACCGGACATGGGCAAGACGAAAGAGATCCAGATATGAGCGCGCCTTGGCTCAGCGGCGGAAGTTCATTCCGTATCCGGATGTCGCCGCTCAGCGAGGACCGCGTCATAATTCTGCCCGCCATGGAAGATGGCGCGGATGACAATTGTTTCTCGGTTGCCTTGCACGGAATAAAAGATGATCGCTTTTCCTGCGGGCCAACTGCGGAGACCGGGAACGAGATCAGACCGGTCTTTTCCCTGTAGGGGAAATTCGCACAGGGAATGAGCTGCGGCGCGGATCAGGGAAATTGCGCGCAGAGCGCTTTTGATGCTGCCGGAATGCTGTTGGATGTGATAGGCAATAACCGCGAGGTCGGCGCGAGCAGCGCGCGTAAAGACCAAACGCGCCTGGCTCATTCAACGGCAAACTTGTCTGAACGGGCGCCTTCCGCCAGAAGGGCGGTAAACTCTTCCTCCGTATCCGGAAATACGTCTTCGGCCGGGATGAATTCGGCGGCGTCCATTCGCCGTTGCAACTCAGCGCGAAGAAGCGCGAGACGCGCTTCGCGCGTGGCTTCAGCCGAGAGCAGATCCCGCATCGCTTGTTGAACGAGCGCACTAAGATGAGGGTATGCGCCCGCCTGGACCAGCTGCATGGCTTTTTCATGCACTTGATCGGTCAACGAAATGGAGGTTTTGACGGTCATGGTCGCTCCTGATGGTATGACCCAGTCATACCAAAGAAATCAGACCGGCACAATCACATCCGGAAGACGCCGAAGCCGCGCTCGCCGAAGGGAGCGTTGAGGCTGGCCGACATTGCGAGGCCGAGGACGCGGCGGGTGTCGGCGGGGTCGATGATGCCGTCGTCCCAGAGGCGGGCGGTGGAAAAGTAGGGATTGCCTTCGGCTTCGTAGAGGTCGCGGATCGGTTGTTTGAAGCCCTGTTCTTCCTCGGCGCTCCATTGGCCGCCCTTGCGCTCGATGCCTTCGCGTTTGACGGTGGCGAGGACGCTGGCGGCCTGCTCGCCGCCCATGACGGAGATGCGCGCGTTCGGCCACATGAAGAGGAAGCGCGGGCTGTAGGCGCGCCCGCACATGCCGTAGTTTCCGGCGCCGTAACTGCCGCCGGTGACGACGGTGAATTTCGGGACGGAGGCGGTGGCGACGGCGGTGACCATCTTGGCGCCGTCCTTGGCGATGCCGCCAGCTTCGTATTTCGAGCCGACCATGAAGCCGGTGATGTTCTGCAGGAAGACGAGCGGTATGCGGCGCTGGTCGGCGAGTTCGATGAAGTGCGCCGCTTTCTGGGCGCTTTCGGAGAAGAGGATGCCGTTATTGGCGAGGATGGCGACGGGCATGCCGTAGAGATGGGCGAAGCCACAGACGAGGGTTTCGCCGTAGAGCTTCTTGAACTCGTGGAACTCGGAGCCATCGACGAGGCGGGCGATGACTTCGCGGGCGTCATAGGGCTCGCGCACATCCTGCGGGACGAGGCCGTGCATTTCGGCGGGGTCGTAGAGAGGCTCGCGCGGTTCGGTCAGATCGAAGGGCTGGGGCTTGGGTTTGTTCAGGGTACGGATGATGGAGCGCACGATGGCGAGGGCGTGGGAATCGTGGGCGGCGTAATGGTCTGCGACGCCGGAGCGGCGGGCGTGGACATCCGCGCCGCCAAGGTCTTCGGCTGAAATCTCTTCACCGGTGGCGGCCTTCACCAGCGGCGGGCCGCCGAGGAAGATGGTGCCCTGCTTGCGGACGATGATCGTCTCGTCGGACATGGCAGGCACATAGGCGCCGCCGGCGGTGCAGCTGCCCATCACGGCGGCGATCTGGGGGATGCCCTTCGCGCTCATCTGGGCCTGGTTGTAGAAGATGCGGCCGAAATGCTCGCGGTCCGGGAAGACTTCGGACTGGTGCGGCAGGTTCGCGCCGCCAGAGTCGACGAGGTAGATGCAGGGCAGATGGTTTTCCATCGCCACTTCCTGGGCGCGCAGGTGTTTCTTGACGGTGATCGGGAAATAGGCGCCGCCTTTGACAGTCGCGTCATTGCAGACGATCAGACATTCACGGCCCTCGACACGGCCGACACCGGTGATCAGGCCGGCGCCGGGGGCTTCGCCGTCATACATGCCAGTGGCTGCCAGCGCGCCGATCTCGAGGAAGGCGCTGCCGGGGTCGATCAGCCGCTCGACCCGCTCGCGAGGGAGCAGCTTGCCGCGTTCGGAATGGCGCTTGCGGGAGGCTTCCGGGCCGCCCAGGGCGGCTTCGGCGGTCTTGGCCTGAAGCTCGTCCAGCAGGGCCTGCATGGCCTGGCGATTGGCGGCAAATTTGGCGCCGGAGACGTCCAGGGCTGATTTCAGAACGGACATGTGGGCTCCCTTGGCGGTGGGGCAGGATTAGCGGCGGCCCGGGGCACTGTCACCCGTTCGGTAACTCTTTTGTGCTAACAAAGCCGCGTGGTTGACTTCAAAACCTTCTGGGAAGCGCGCAAGTATCGCGGGATGCGGACTGATTTCACGCGCGATCTGAAGACGATTCCCCTGCTCAAGGACGTCTCGCAGCGCGCCATGCGCTCGGCCGGCAAGGAGGCGCGCTGGTTCTCGCTGCCGGCGGGCCAGCCGCTGTTCCTGGCCGGGGAACTGGCCGATTCGATCTATTTCGTCGTGTCCGGCGCGCTCGGCGCCTTCGGGCCGTCCAGCGAGTTCATCGGCCATATTCGCCCGGGCGAACCGGTTGGCGAGATGGCGCTGTTCCTCGGCGGCGTGGACATCACCGGCGACGGCGTGCCAGATGACAGGCCACATACCGGCTCGGTCTATGCCCTGCGGGATTCCGAAGTGGTGGCGCTGTCCCGGACCGGCTGGAACCGGTTGGTCAAGTCCGAACCGGAACTTCTGGAAGGCATGATCCGGATCATCCTGCGCCGTCTGGGCCGGAGCGGGCAGCGCGACGCGGCGACCGTTCCGAAGGTCTATACGCTGCTCGCAACCTCGCCGACCATCGACCTGCGTCTGCGGGCCCGGTCCTTGCGCGAGGCGCTCCTGCGATTCGGACAGAAAGTGGCGATCATCGACGAGACCCAGGGGCACGAAAAACCGGCGGCCTATTTTGACGACCTGGAACAGAACCACGATACGGTGATCCTGATTGCCGCGATCGGCGACACACCCTGGTTCAAGCTGGCGACGCGCCAGGCGGACCGGATCTGGGTTCTGGCGCGCGGCGATGCGCGGCCCTCGGTGCCGCTGATGCCGGAAGACAGCTCGCCGGCGCAGCGCCTGAAGCTGGTGGACGTTCTGCTGATCCATCCGGGCACGGAGCGGCGGGCTGCCGGGCCCCAGGAATGGCTCGCGGCGGCCGGTGCAAACCGCCTGTTCCACTGGTTCGGCGACGACGAGAAGGATGCGATGCGCCTTGCCCGGATCATGGCCGGACGGTCGGTGGGCATCGTGCTCTCGGGCGGCGGCGCGCGGGCCTACAGCCATATCGGCGCCATCCGGGCGATCCGCGAGATGGGTATCCCGATCGACTTTGCCGGCGGCGCCTCGATGGGCGCGGTGATCGCTGCCTGCATCGCCATGGGCTGGGACGACAACGAAATCGACTGGCGCATCCGCAAGGCGTTTGTCGAAACCAATCCGCTGGGGGACTATAACCTGCCCGTGGTGGGGATGGTGAAGGGCAAGCGCGTGAATGCCCGGCTGGAGGAACATTTCGGGGCGACCGAGATCAGCGATCTCAGGATTCCGTTCTACGCCCTGTCAACCAATCTCACGACCGGCAAGGTGCACATGCACCGGTCCGGCAGCCTCCGGCACGCGCTCCGGGCGACGATCTCGCTGCCCGGGATCCTGCCCCCGGTGGTGGACGGGGACGACATTCTCGTCGACGGCGCCGTGCTCAACAACTTCCCCGTCGAGTGCATGCGCGAGTTGCACCAGGGCTTCGTGATTGGCTCGGATGTGTCGGGCCAGCCCGAAGGCCTCGACCGGGAAGAGTTTGTCCGCCCGCTGAACTTCTGGCAGTGGGTCGCCCGCAACGGCTTTTCGGCGCCACCTCCGATAGCGGGACTCCTGATGCGGGCGGCCACCGTGCGCAATGAACCGAAACTGGGCCATGACCGGGCGGATGTGATCATCCTGCCGGACCTTCCGGGAATCGATCTGCGCGATTGGGCAGCCTATGACGCGGCTGTGGAGGCCGGCTATGTGGCCGCCAAGGCTGCGCTCGCGACCAGCGAGATATCGAAGCTCTGCTGTCCGGCCTGAAGCAGGCCTGTAACAAAATCAACAGTACGTTAAGCATGTTGGGGCAAGTTTCTGCAGGAAACGTTGATCCTCAAGGGTAACCGGCATGGATTCGAACCTGCTCGACATGTTGCCCATCGTCGTGTGCGAAACGGCGCCGGTGCGAAACGAATTTGGCGAGATCGTTGACCTTGAATGGGTCGCAGCCAACCAGTTGATGAACGAGACCATCCTGCCGGAGGGTGGCAGCATCGTCGGTATGCGGATTTTCGAGTTTGACCCGTCCTACCGCGACTCCGAGATGGTTCGCTGCGTGCTGGAAGTTATCAATTCGGGCGAGCCGCGCACACTGGTGACCCAGCGCGGCCGGGCGGCCAAGATGCTCGGCAAGGTCATGAAGACGATGATCATCCCGACACCGCGCGGCGCCCTCTCCTGCTCGCATGAGATTACCGACATTGCGGAAGAACGCGACGACGCCTACCGCCGGTTTGAACTCGCGAAGACCGCTTGTGACAATGCTCTGGACGGAATCATCCTGTCCGACATCAACAGCAGCGTCCTGTATGTGAATCGCGCCATTTCTGATTTGTTAGGCTATCAGTCTGACGAAGTCGTCGGGCAGAACATCGGCATCCTGTTTGGCGTAAAGACGCTGGACGCGGTCAAGGCATTTGGCCGGAACACCGTCGACGAGATTGAGCGCGGCGAGAACATCCGGATCCAGCGCGACGCCGAAGCAGTTACCAAAGACGGCGAAAAGATCCGTGTACAGTTCTCGACATCCAGCACGCCCTGGGGTGATACGGGTGAGACCCTGTTCATCACCGTGCTGCGCGATGTGCGCGAGGAGCGCCGCAAGGCTCACGAGCTGCGCGATGCGTTGAACCGGGCCGAACAGGCGACGCGGCTGAAGTCCGAATTCCTCGCCAACATGAGCCATGAAATCCGTACACCGCTGAACGGCGTGCTGGGCATGGCGCAGGTTCTGGCGCACAGCCCGCTTTCGCCGGTACAGGCCGAACAGGTCGGTGTGATCCTCGATTCCGGCAACACGCTGATGGTATTGCTGAACGACATTCTCGACCTCTCAAAGATCGAGGCAGGCCGGATGGAAGTGTCCAATGTGGCCAGCGACCTGCGCCACAAGCTGAGCGGGCTGTTCAAGCTGCACGAAGCCTCTGCCCGCGAAAAGGGTATCGGCATCCAGCTCTTCGTTCATCCGAGCCTGCCGTCTCGCCTTGTGTTCGATCCGGTGCGCGTGCGCCAATGCGTCGGCAACCTCGTCTCGAACGCCATCAAGTTCACCTCCGAAGGAAAGGTGATGATCGTCGTGTCGAGCGAGCTCCAGCCGAGCGGCGAGCATAAGGTGATCATCCATGTGTCCGACTCCGGTTGCGGCATTGCCGCCGACAAGATGGACCGTGTCTTCGAGACATTCGCCCAGGAAGATGGGTCGACCACGCGCCGGTTTGGCGGAACCGGTCTCGGCCTTTCGATCACCCGCAAGCTGGCCCGGATGATGGGCGGCGATGTCACTGCCGTCAGCCAGGCCGGCAAGGGATCGGTCTTTACACTGACGTTCTTGGCGGCGGCGGATACGGCCGTAATTTCCGATACTCGGGGCAACGTCATTCCGGCGCCGGTACGCAAGGCGCCCATGGGACTCACCGATTGCAGGGCACTGGTGGTGGACGACAATGCGATCAACCGCCGTGTCGCGCGCTCCTTCCTCGAGATCCATGGCCTGCACATCAGCGAAGCGGCGGATGGCAACGAGGCGCTCGGCATTCTCGCGAAGGACAAATTCGACATCGTGCTGATGGACATCCACATGCCGGGTCTCGACGGCGTCGAGGCGTTCAAGCAGCTGAGGACATCCGGCAGCCTCAACCGGCTCACGCCCGTCGTCGCCCTGACGGCGGACTCCATGCATGGCGACCGGGAGAAGTTCCTCGCCAAGGGTTTTGATGGCTATGTCTCGAAGCCGATTGACGAGCGCTCACTGGTCACGGCCATCACGCAAATTCTCAGCCTGCCCGATCAGGTTACGCGCACGATGTCGCAGGCGGGGTGACGCCAGGCGTGATGGTGCAG
>JBGTKE010000211.1:0-11508 GCA_041744775.1 Hyphomonas sp.
ATTTGCGGCGCGCCTTGTGCGGCGCGGGCAAGCGCCTGCGCCGCGCCCGGTGTTCCGGCAAGGGCAATCCGGTGGTCATAGCCCGTGCGTGCCAGCTTGTCTGACAGCGTCGCCGCCATCCTGGCCTCGCCGCCAAACAGGTGATCGCACCCGGTCGTCTCAAGCAGGAGGCCATCCTCGCCGTCGAGGGCGACGAGCGGGGAAAAGCACGCCATCCACCGCGCGAGCAGGCTCAGCGCGCGCGCATCGCTCTCGCGGTCGATCTCTTCGGCAGAGATCTCCGGCAGGCAGGCCCGCGCATCGCTGAAGCGCATGCCGGCATGGATTCCCGCCGCTTTCGCCGCCGGGTTTGCGGCGGCGACCGTCAGCCCATGCGCGGACTTCTCATGCAGGACAAAAGGCGCAGCTTTAGCCAGCCTTGCGGCGGGCCAGGGTTTCCCGTGCCGCCGGGCGCGGCGCAACCTGTCCAGCGGCCAGTCCGGAAACCACACCGAGAGATAGCGTTTCATCATTCCACTCGAGATCAAAACGTGTCCCCGTCAGATGCGGCGCAGTCCGGCAACGCTCGAGCGTGGCTCGCCAGCGGGCATGTCCGGGGGCATGCGGATCATACCGGTTCGGGGAAGAGGGGCGGGGGTTGATCCGCCAGCGGGTGGCCGCTGCGGTCGCGCCTTCGCAGGTCTGCGGCATCAGGAGGACAACCGGCACGCCGTGACGACCGGAGGCGAGCGTCAGACGCCGGGTGGCGGTGAAATCCGCTGTGTCGACTTCGGCGACCACGAGGCTCACCGCGCCGGAGACGACGGCTTCCTCCACCGCCCAGAGCGCCTCAGCGGGGGTGCGTACCTGCACGCCCAGGCACAGGGGCGCGGCGCCCTGCATTTGCCGCAAGGCCGCTTCGGGAACCCGTCCGGCATCACCGCTGAATTTCGTCTGGCTGATCCAGAGCCAGGCGCCTTGTCTCGCCTGCCGGACCGTCGCCAGCAGGAAGCCGGTGACGGCCGCCCGGTCTCCATACGACGCCTCGGCCACCTCATGCAGGCCGGTCACCCCAAGGCCGAACGGGAACAATACCGGCGCGCCGGGTGCGGCCGCGATGGTCCCCAGCAAACCCTTCGTCCTGAGCGTGGCAATATCCATATGTTCTTATTTTGTTCTTTTCGGGATGAGTCAATCTCTTTCGCCGGAGGGGGTTGTGGAAGCGGCTGCCCGACTGGCTAACATGCGGCGTTGACGTGGCCGCCTGCGCCCTACATCCCTAAACAAACCCCGTCCCTAGACCCACGGGAGCGGGCCGGAAAATCCAGGAAGGCTCATGGCACAATCGCAGTTCAAGGGTTTCGCAGGTGTCGCCATTCGCGGTGATCGCCTCGGCGACCCCGATGATCCGTTGGTGCTGCTGGTCCACGGCGGCGGGCAGACGCGCGACATCTGGCGAGATGCCGCAGCCGCGCTGGTCAAGGCCGGCCGCCAGGTCATCGCCATCGACCTGCGCGGACACGGCGAAAGCGAGTGGCCGGTCGACGCGCGCTATGACTTTGGCGCCTATGTCGAAGACCTGCGCGCCATCCTCGCGCAATTGCCGTCCCGCCCCGTCATTGTCGGCGCCTCGATCGGAGGATGGGTGGCGGCCGTCGCCATCGGCGAAGACGGCGGACACCTCGCCTCCGGCCTGATCCTGGTGGATGCGCCGCCCAACCTCGACTTGTCCAATATCCGAAAAACCGCCGGTGCCTTGCGGGCCGCGTCGGAAACCGCCAGGGGCGCCTGGGACCCGCGCATGCTGGACCGGTTTCACCTCGAGGATGCGCTGAAGCGTTTCAAGGCGGCAGCGCCGAACATCCGCGTGCCTGCCTTGTTTGTCCGCGGCGCGCTCAGCGATATCACGGATGCCGCCTCCGCCGGCCACATCGTCGACCAGATCCCGGGCGCCGAGTATGCCGAGATCGGAGACGCCGGCCACCTCGTCGCATCGGACCGGGGCGACCTCTTCAGCGCGACGCTCCTTGATTTCCTCGAGCGCCGGATACCCCGCTTCGTGCCCGAATACCGCTCGGGTTCGGATGCGCGCACCTTGCGGGACGCCCTCGGCTGTTTCGCAACGGGGGTCACCGTCGTGACAGCTTTCGACGAGAACGGTGTTCCGGTCGGACTGACGGCAAACTCCTTCACGTCCGTGTCACTCGATCCGCCGCTGCTGCTCGTTTGCATCGCCAAGACATCCGGCAGCCTGAAGGCCATCCAGATAACAGATCATTTTGCCGTCAATGTGTTGCACATCGGCCAGCAACCGGCCTCAAGCCTGTTTGCGTTGCCCGGCGAAGACCGCTTTCGCCACACGCCCTGGAAACGGGGACGACACGACGCTCCGATCCTTTCAAACGCACTCGCGAACTTCGAATGCCGGCGCCACCAGATGCATGATGGCGGCGATCACATCATCCTGGTGGGTGAGGTCGTTCGCGCGACCTTCGATCCGCGCCGCGACCCGCTGCTCTACTTCCGGGGCAAGTACCGCCGCCTGCATTTCTCCTGATCGCAAGGCGATCTAGAGAAACGCCTTCAGCTCGGCAACGAACCGGTCGAACTGGTCATGATGCAGCCAGTGACCGGCATTCTCGTAGACCTTGACCTGCGCATTCCCGAAATGTGCAATCCGCCCGTCGGCTTCGGGGTTCGAAGCCCAGCTGTTCTTGCCGTAGAGCAGCAAGGTGGGACAGGTGATCTCGCGCCAGAGCGCTTCCATGTCCTCCGGCGGCAGGTCGTAGGGCACCATCACGCGGAAATGGTTGTCGAACTTCCAGGAATAGGTGCTGTCTTCGTTCTGGCTGATGCCGTGGATCGTCAGGTGACGAGCCTGCGCATCTGACAGGTAGCCGTTCTCCTCCTTCATCCGCTGGTAGGCTTCCTCGAGTGTCGTGTATTTTTTCGGATTGCGCCCGGCGGCGGCACGTTTGGCTTCGATCCAGTCGCGCATCCGCTTGGCAATCGGCTCTCCAAGCCGTTCCTTCAGCATCCGCGGCGACGGTCCAAGGCCCTCGATCGCAACCACCTTGCGCACATTCTCCGGATAGATGCCGGCATAGCGCAGCGCAATGTTGCCGCCATAGGAGTGCGCGACGATCGTAAGGGGCGCCAGTTTCTTCTGGTGGATCAGCTGCGCGAGATCATACACGCAGGATCGCACGGAATAATCGCCATCAGACGACCAGCCGCTGTCACCATGCCCGCGCAGATCCGGCGCGATGACGTGCCAGTCATGGCGCAGTTCTTCGGCGACCCAGTCCCAGCTGCGGCAATGGTCCCGGCCTCCATGCAGGAGGATCAGAGGCGGCGCATCGGGATTTCCCCAATCGACATAGTGAAGACGCAGGCGCTGCGAGATGTAACTATGGGATGTCGGTCCGGTGATCATGCTCCTGAAATAGACTGCGTCGCTCCCCAACGTCCAGTCCAACACCGGCCCCCTGCCGCGGGGACACCTCCTTGCCAACCGTTGCATCCGTCGGGCGGCGCGGTAGGTTCAGGCGACACTCCGCCCGGCGATACGCCCGAGGCGGCATTTCCTGGGGAGGAAATCATGCACCGGACTCTCGCCGCCGCCCTCGCCGCAGCCATGTGCGCATCATGCACCGCCACCAGCGATCCTGTCAGGCCCTCGACCGGGCAGGCGACGCCCGCGACGCTCGCCGCGAACGAAGCTTTCTCCGCCACACTGCCCTGGGACGACGAGACCGAAACGGCGCTCGCGAGCCGGGGGTTCATCGCCACGCTGGAAGACACGAAAATCCGCGCAGCCGATGGCCGTGTCGTCTTTGATGCGAGCGCGTATGACTTTGCCGAAGGCGACGCGCCGGAGACGATGAACCCAAGCCTCTGGCGGCATCTCAGCCTGCTCAACAATCACGGCCTGTTCGAAGTGACGCCCGGCCTCTGGCAGGTGCGCGGCCTCGATCTTTCGGTCATGAGCGTCATCGCCTCCGAAACCGGTTACATCATCGTCGATCCGCTCACCGCCACCGAAACGGCGGCCGCCGCGATGTCGCTCGTGCGCGAGCACATTGGCGACCGGCCGATCGTGGCGGTCATCTACACGCACAGCCACGGCGACCATTTCGGCGGCGTGAAGGGGATTGTTACCGACGCGGACGTTGTCGCCGGCAAGGTCCAGATCATCGCGCCCGACGGCTTCATGGAACATGCCGTCAGTGAGAACCTGATCGCCGGACCTGCCATGAGCCGCCGCGCGAACTTCCAGTTCGGCACGCGCCTCACACCCGGCCCCGCCGGGCAGGGCGGCGCCGGCATCGGCACGGGCCTGCCGAGCGGATCGTTCAGCCTGATCGCGCCGACCCACACCATCAGGGAGACTGGCGAAAAGCTGGTCATCGACGGTATCGAGATCGAGTTCCAGGTCACGCCCGGCACAGAGGCGCCGGCCGAAATGAACTTTTACCTCCCACACCTGAGGGCACTCTGCCTCGCCGAGAATGCCAACCCGACCATGCACAATGTCCTGCCGCCGCGCGGCGCGCTCGTGCGCGATTCAAAGGCGTGGGCAGACTATCTCACGGAGTCGATCCACCTCTTCAGTGGCCGGACGGACGTGATGTTCGTCTCCCACGGTTGGCCGCGCTGGGGCCAGGACGACGTCGCCGCATTCATGGCCTCTCACCGCGACGCCTACAAATACCTCCACGACCAGTCCGTTCGCCTGATGAACAAGGGTTACACCGCCGAGGAGATCGCGGAAGTGATCGCGCTGCCGGATGCTCTCGCGTCCAAATGGTACAATCGTGGCTATTACGGCACGATGGCCCACAATTCCAAAGCCGTGTACCAGCGCTATCTCGGCTGGTACGACGCCAATCCCGCCAATCTTAATCCCTGGCCGCCCGAGCAGGCAGCAGAGCGATATGTCAAGGCGATGGGCGGCAAGGCCAACGCGCTACGAACGGCCCGGCAGGCCTACAAGGATGGCGACTATCGCTGGGCCGCCGAAGTGGCGAGCCATCTTGTCTTTGCAGACGCCTCCAACACTGACGCCCGCGAAGTCCTGGCTCAGGCCTTCGAACAGATGGGCTACCAGTCCGAGGGCTCGCTCTGGCGAAACATGTACCTGACCGGCGCCGCCGAGGCCCGCAGCGCGCCGGAAGCAGCCAGCGTATCAACGCTTTCCCCGGATGTCGTGTCCGCCATCACGGTCGAACAGGTTTTCGACATCCTCGCCATCCGCGTTGATCCTCAGTTGGCGGAGGGAAAGTCTGTTGCAATCGTCTTCGAGTTCCCGGACCTGAAGGAAACACGGTTCGTCAGTATCCGGAATTCCGTTCTGGTGCATGAACCTGGAACCGGACAACCGGCTGACGCGACACTGACGCTACCCAAGGCGGCCTTCCTCGGCATGATCTTCGCGGGCCAGAAGCCGGCCGATCTTGTGCTCAAGGGCGCACTGACGATCTCCGGCGACCCGGCAGCGGCGGCGACATTGCTCGGCGTCCTAGATCCACCCGCCTCGCCGCAGCCGTTCGCGGTCGTGACACCCTGAAATCTAACCCTTTGACGAGCAGCGCGCGTTGAAGATGGATACATCTGCGTTGAACGACCGGACCGTACTTTGTAAAGCCATCTCGTCTTTGGCGAACTGTTGCTTTGCTGCCTCGTAGGCGGCGAGTTTCCGGTCGGCCATGGCGGCATGTTCCGCAGAGACGAGGCGGTGTATCTCGGAATCTTCCCAGTTGACGCCCGCATCTTCGGCGCGAATCGCGGACGCTGCGCGCAGCTCGGTCAGCTTTGCGATCTCGGCCTGCCGCGGCGCAATCGTCGCCTGCATGGCCCGGCAAGCTTCCGCATCCAGCTTTCCGGTCGCAAGCGCCGGCCAGCTGAGGCCAAGCAGGAGCAGTCCAAGGGTGAGTGTATGACGCAGCATGCGGAAAGCCTTCTCCGATCAGTGGGCAATATTTCGGCAAACGCCTGAAGGCGAGGTGAACGAAAAAGGTCCCGATGGTACAGGGGTCAGGTCGAGGAAAGCGACGGCGGAGGCATCTTGCCGCGCCCTGCCGTGACCGCGTCGATGATCCCGAACACAGCGGCAAAATCCTTCAGCAACTCGCGAACCCGGTCCGCACTGTCGAGCGGCTTGAACATCGACCCCGGCTCGAACAGGTTGCCGCCCTGCACGGTGATCAGCATCTCGCCGCCGTCAAAAGCAGCCTTCAGTTTTCCCCCCCGGAAGATATCCTCGAGATCAACGAGTTTTTGCATCAGGTCCGGCGTCAGCAGGTAACGGCTCTCGACCTGGTCGGTCGTGTAGACTTCAAAGATCTTTTCGAACCGGGGGTCTTCCAGTCCGGCGCGCTGCATCCCCTTGCCGCCGCCCAACCGGTTGAAGAACCCTGCATCGCGCGTGATGAGTGTCCGGCCATAGAATGTCTTATGGAAGTCCAGACGCAGGCATTGACCGCGAAACACGGTCACCCAGGTCGTCCGTGTGCGCCCTTTGGAATCCGTTGTAGTGCGCCTTTCTTCGAGATGCGCTTCGAACAGTTCGAAATCGACCTCGCCGCGCTGGCCAATCACGAGGTCTTCGAAGTTCGACCGATCCCAGCCCGGCACGACCCCGACCTCCTTGTACCGGAAAATCGTGTCGCAAGTGCCGGGCGACGCCGTGAACGCGAGATTGAGCTGGCGCGCGATCGGCTCCACGATCAGTGACTTGGCCTCTTTGGCCAGCCGCGCGATTCCCATATTGCCCCAACCTACAACGCCGAAACCGATGATCGCCACAATGATCGCGACGACAGGCAGCTTCAACAGGGCAAAGCCGATACCGGCTCCGGCCAAGACGACGGCGCCGCCTATCCAGCGCGTCTGGATCGCCTTCTTCGCCGCGGCGACACGCTCCGCTTCGCGCGCCAGCAGGCCCGGCCGGATTTCCTGCTCGTAGATGCGGTCAAACCCGGCAAACTCGGGCGGCAGATCGCCCAGCAAAAGGGGCGCGCCAGTGGCCGGGGTCTGATCGTTGTCACTCATGCCCGAATCCCGCTTCAACCTTGATCATCGAGCATACAGTGTGCGCCGGTATCCCGCATAGCCCGTCTCAGATATCTGCGTAGACATGCCGCTCGCCCGCAAAGCCGGAATGCGTCACCGCGCCTTCATGCGCCGGGCCGACGAGTCTCGCGAATTTCTGCAAGGCGCCGGAGCCATACTTCGTCGTCCGCGGTTTCCAGTCCCGCTTCCGGTCCGCCATCTCCGCCGGTGTCAGGCGCACATCGATCGTGCCATTGATGGCATCGAGCAGGATGATGTCGCCGTCGCGGATCAGCCCGATCGGGCCGCCTTCTGCCGCTTCCGGCCCGACATGGCCAACGCAGAACCCGCGCGTCGCGCCGGAGAAGCGGCCATCCGTGATCAGTGCCACCTTGTCGCCCATGCCCTGGCCGTAGATCGCAGCCGTCGTCGACAGCATCTCGCGCATGCCCGGCCCGCCTTTGGGGCCTTCATAGCGGATGACCAGCACTTCGCCTTCTTTATAGTTCCGGTCGCGCACCGCTGCGAAACAGGCCTCCTCGCCATCGAATACGCGGGCCGGTCCGGAGAACGTGAGTTCCTTCAGGCCCGCAACTTTCACGATGGCCCCATCCGGCGCCAGCGACCCCCAGAGACCCACCACACCCCCATTCGGAGAGATCGGATCGGTCGCTTGGCGGATCACTTTCTGGTCATTGTTGAACACGACATCCTTCAGGTTCTCTGCAACAGTCTTGCCGGTCACCGTCATGCAGTGCCCGTGGATCAGGCCTGCGTCGTAGAGTGTCTTCATCAACATCGGCACGCCGCCCGCCTCGCCGAAATCCTTGGCGACATAGTTGCCGCCCGGTTTCAGGTCCGCGATATACGGCGTCTTGGCGAAGATCTCCGCCACGTCCTTCAAGTCGAACTGCACGCCGCACTCATGCGCCATGGCGGGCAGGTGCAGCGCGGCATTGGTCGAGCCGCCCGAGGCCGCGACGACCACCGCCGCATTCTCGAACGCTTCGCGTGTGCAGATATCCCGTGGGCGGATGTTCTGCTCGATCAGCCGCATCACCGCCCGGCCGCTCTCGACGCAATAAGCATCGCGCTCAAGATAGGGGGCTGGCAAAGCAGAAGAAAGCGGCAGCGCGAGGCCGATGGCTTCCGAAACGCACGCCATCGTGTTCGCCGTGAACTGTCCGCCGCAAGCCCCATCGCCGGGGCAGGCAAGCTTCTCGAGCGCTTCCAGTTTGGCCGTCGTCATCTCGTTCGAGCCCGCTGCATGCGCGCCCACCGCCTCGAACACATCGAGCACCGTGACATCCTTGCCCTCGAACCGGCCCGGCATGATCGAGCCGCCGTAGATGAACACCGACGGCACATTGAGCCGCAGCATCGCCATCATCATGCCCGGCAGCGACTTGTCGCAGCCCGCCACGCCGACCAGTGCGTCATACGAATGCCCGCGCATCGTCAACTCAACCGAATCCGCAATCACTTCGCGGCTGACCAGCGACGATCGCATGCCCTCGTGGCCCATCGCGATGCCGTCGGTCACGGTGATCGTGCAGAATTCGCGCGGCGTACCGTCCGCCTCTTTCACACCCGCCGAGGCCGCGTGTGCCTGGCGCATAAGAGCCGTGTTGCAGGGCGCCGCTTCATTCCAGCAGGAGGCCACGCCGACGAACGGCTTCCTGATGTCCTTCGTCGAGAGACCCATCGCGTAATAATAGCTGCGGTGGGGGGCCCGTTCCGGACCCTCCGTGACATGGCGGGAGGGGAGATGGGATTTGTCCCAGGTCTTGGTCATGTGCGTCATTCCCTTGATTCAGGGCGACGGTTAGCGCGGCGTTGGCGCGCTGTCATCCCTGAACGCGGGGGCAAAAAGGCATCAGTGGACGAGGCGGGCCTGCTGCGTTGCCTTGGTGGCCAGCGTAAATAGGGGATCAGGCCTAGATGCCGGCTCGGTCAGCAGCTTTGCGGCGCAGGTGCCGACAGCCGGTCCATGCTTGAACCCATGCCCCGATCCCATGCCGACGAGGATTGCATTGGCGTACTCCGGATGCCGGTCAATCAGGAAATCGCCGTTCGAACTGTTCTCGTACTGGCAGACGCGGGTTTCCGAAAGCGGCGCATCCTTGAGCGCCGGAAAGCGCCTGCCGAGATAGCCGCGCACCTGCGCGAGCGATTCCGGCTGCGTCAGCCGGTCATTGGTATCCGGATCGACAATTGGGCCGTGGGAGTCGTTGGCCAGCTTGAAGCCCCGGCTCTCTAGATCCGGGAAACCATACATGACCTCATCGCCAAAGAAATCGATCCAGCCGGGCATCGCCGCCGCATCAAAGCGTGTATCTCCTGCCGGCGGACGGAAGAAGAAGATCTCCTGCCGTGTCACGAACAGGCGCTCGCCGATGACCTCCGGAAACAGCCGGCCCAGCCAGGGCCCGCATGCGAACACGAACTCCGCGGCCTGCAGCGTCTCGCCATCGGCCGTTTGCAAGGCTTCAAGTTTTGATCGGGCCTGCGGCGGCAGGATCGCGGCCTTGCGATAGGTTCCGCCCTTGCGCACGAATCCGTCGACGACGCTGGCCACGCTCCGGCGCGCCATCAAGGCGCCGAAGGTGGGTTCCCACAAGCCGAAGGCCAC
The DNA here is from genome assembly GCA_041744775.1 of Hyphomonas sp. Lineage (GTDB taxonomy): Bacteria > Pseudomonadota > Alphaproteobacteria > Caulobacterales > Hyphomonadaceae > Hyphomonas. The sequence continues at coordinate 9,665 of JBGTKE010000211.1, forward strand.
GCCACTCCAGTCGACCTGGGGCCACCGCCGAGCCAGTTCCGCCCCTTCTAGCCGGTCTGTCGCCAGGCCAAGTTCACGCATCGTGTTATAGCTTCCCGTGGCATACTCGTTTTCCTTGTCAAAGAACGCGAGCACACCGGTCTGGTGGAACAGGGGGAGGTCTGCGTCCTTCGACAGGCGTTGCCATTCGGCGAGTGACTCGGCGGCCATCTCGGAATACCGGCGGGCTGTCCCATAACCCGCGCGGATCAGTCGGGACTCGCCGCCAGAAGACGCCCGCGCATGCGCCGGCCCCCAGGCGTCCACCAGCATCACTTTCCGGCCCGAACGCCGGAGCATTTCGGCCGTCCACGCGCCGAACACGCCGGCGCCGACAACAATCGTATCAGGCAATTTTGGCTTCCCCGTTGTTACGCAGGCACTCACCAGTGGCGCGGTTGCAATGGCGCCGAGAACCTCTCGCTTCGTCATCATCGCCGTTTTGCCCTCAAGTCTGCGTCAACGGTAAGGCACAAACGCGGGCACGGCAATTGACGATAAAACGGCTACGCAATCTCCGCCAGCGCCGTACGGGCGGACCTCAGCTTCTCGCGGCGCAGCGTCCAGTCTTTGATCCGGGCGCGGTTCTCTTCCACGATCTCCTCCGGCGCGCGGGCCACGAAATCGGCATTCGCCAGCTTCTTCTCGGTTGCCGCGATGTCCTTGTCGAGCGTCGCGATTTCCTTGTCGAGCCGCCTCTGGGCTTCGGCCTTGTCGATCAGGTCCGCGATTTGCAGCGCAACAACCGACGAACCGACAATCGTCGAGACCGAGCCTTCCAGCGGCGCAGTCGCAGTACCCGTTTCTTCAAGCCGCGCCATCCGGCGGAGCACTTCGTCATGGCGCTCAAGGCGGCGCGCGTCGACCGGCGAGGGGTTCACCAGCACCATCGGCACCTTCGCGCCTGCCGGCACACTCAGATCATTCCGCAGCGAGCGGATTTCAGAGATCATCTCGATCAGCCACTCGATTTCGCCGGACGCATCGGCATGGCCAAATTCCGTGATGGCAGGCCATTGCTGCAGCATCAGGAAGCCCTTCTCATCGGCCCGGCCCGGCGCGCGCCGCTCCCACAGTTCTTCCGTGACGAACGGCATGAAAGGATGCAGCAGCTTCAGCGACTCATCGAGAACATATCCGCAAACTGCGCGGGTCTCGGCCTTCGCCGCGTCATCCATCCCCATCAGCAGCGGTTTGATCAGTTCAAGATACCAGTCGCACAGCGTGTTCCAGACGAACTTGTAGAGCTCGCCGGCCGCATCATTAAACCGGTAGTCCTCGATGCCCCTGGTGACGTCCGCGATACAGTCCGACAGCTCGCTAAGGATCCACTGGTTCACCGGGCGCTTCGCCGAGCACGGATCAATCTCCCCCGGCGCGCCGCACTCGTTCATCTCGGCAAAGCGCGCCGCGTTCCACAGCTTCGTCGTGAAGTTCCGGTTGGCCTCCACCACCTGTTTGGACAGGCGGATATTCCGCCCTTGTCCCGCCATCCGGCTCATCGCAAAGCGCAGCGCATCGGCGCCGAACTCGTCCACCAGTTCCAGCGGGTCCATGGCATTACCCTTGGACTTCGACATCTTCTGCCCCTTCTCGTCGAGAACGAGGGCATGGATATAAACATCCTTGAACGGAGCTTCCTTGGTGAACTCAAGCCCCATCATCATCATCCGGGCCACCCAGAAGAAGATGATGTCAAACGCCGTCACCAGCGTCGCCGTCGGATAGAAGGTCTTCAGCGCGTCGGTATTCTCCGGCCAGCCCTGCGTCGAGAAAGGCCAGAGCGCGGAGGAGAACCAGGTGTC
>JBGTKE010000212.1:0-4924 GCA_041744775.1 Hyphomonas sp.
CAGGGCGACGGCGTCATCAAGATCGAGATGCACTTCCTGCCGGATGTGTACGTCACTTGCGAGACCTGCAAGGGCAAGCGCTATAACCGCGAGACACTGGAAGTCCTGTTCAAGGGCAAGTCGATTGCCGACGTGCTCGACATGACGGTCGAAGACGGCGCGAAATTCTTTGCCGCCGTGCCGGCGATTGCCTCCAAGCTCGACACGCTGAATCAGGTCGGCCTCGGCTATGTGAAGGTCGGCCAGCAGGCGACGACACTGTCGGGCGGCGAAGCGCAGCGCGTCAAGCTCGCCAAGGAACTCTCGAAGCGCGCAACGGGCCGTACACTGTACATCCTCGATGAGCCGACCACGGGCCTCCACTTCGAGGACGTCAAGAAGCTGCTCGAAGTGCTGCATGAACTCGTCGACGCGGGCAACACGATTGTCGTCATCGAGCACAATCTTGATGTCGTGAAGACGGCCGACTGGGTGCTCGACCTTGGCCCCGAAGGCGGCGAGGGCGGCGGCATGTTGATCGCGTCCGGCACGCCGGAAGACATCGCAGCAATTCCGGAAAGCCATACCGGCCGCTTCCTCGCCGAAACCTTCCGCCGCCAGGATGAACGCCGCGCCGCCAGAAACAAGCGCGCCAAAGCGGCGGCGAAAGCTCCGCCTACGGAGGAAAAGCCGAAGAAGCCCATGAAGAAAGCGAAGGCAAGCGCGGGGGCGAAGTAGGCTCCAGCGACCCTGTCATCCCGGACAAGTCGCGGTACGCGCCGCCGATCCGGGACCTTCTCTCCGCACTTGTTTCAACAAGGTCCCGGCTCTCGCGCTGCGCGCGGGCCGGGATGACAGGCACCCCGTTCGGCGCAGCTTCTACTACCCGAACGTCTCGGTGATCGCCGTGCCGCCCTGGAAGGAATTCTGCCGGACCATCCACGCCGCCGGGCCGCCAAGGGCGTGCGCGAAGACGCCGAAGACCATCAGCACAAGGAGCATGACGAGCGTCATCGGCGCCCAGAAGGCAGGCTGGGCCATGACGGCGAGCACCGCCTCGGCCGTTCGGCTGCCCGCGCTGGACTCGAGGGCCGGCGCGACCAGCGCGTAACCGACAAAGAACAGCGCGCCGTAGAGCACCAGCGAGATGAGCGTGAACACGGCGAACAGCGCAAAATAGCTGCCGGCGAGCGGCCATCCGTATCCCTTGGTCAGGTTCCAGCTTTCGAAGAAGCGGATCTGCCGGTCGCGGATCGTCAGTGATGCCGCAGGAGAAAGCCGGGCGAACAGAAACAGCGCGGCGATCATGCCGGCCAGCAGGATCACACCGCCGACCGCGAAGCCCGCGCCCGCGCCCGCCACCAGTCCGGCGATCAGGCCGGGCAGCACGGCGCCGATCACGAGGGCGAAGTATCCCGCAATCAGCAGCGCAAACCAGATCAGACCGACGACAGCGAGACGGCCTTCATCTGCGCCCAGCTTCAGGCCGAATCCGTCGGCCCGGATATAGCGCCGCTGGCTCGCCGCCTCGAACATTACCCAGATGCCGAGGCTGAAGGGAAGCAGCAGAAGCGATCCGAGATTGGCGCGCATGGCATGGGCATTCATCTCGTCCAGATAGGGCGAGAAATCCCCGTCATTCTCCGTGAAGGCGCGCAGGTAGAGTTCGTAGACCGGCGCCTGCGTCCACAGACCGATGGCTTGCAGGACGAGCGAGGCGGCGGCATAGACCAGCACGAACTTCAGCAGGAACCCGCCCGGTCCCTCCGTATGCAGAAAATGCGCGGTCGCGCCTTTCAAGTCGATCCTGTCACTGGTCATCTGCTCTGCCCCTTCCTCAGTTGAACGATTCGATCTGGTTTTCTTCCTCGATGCCGCCGCGCGGATCGTGGCGCACCGCGAAGGCGGCTGGTCCGCCGACGGCATGCTGCAGCACACCCTGTACGAACAGGACGAGGAAAAAATAGAAGCCGACCGGCATCAGAAAGGCCGGCGACAGGAGCAGCGCGGTCACCTCCTCGCCGCGATCGGCGGCGCCCGCGATGTTCATTGCGGCGGGCATGATCAGGACCTGCGCGATGCCGATGATCACCTGCCCGATGATGCCGCCTGCAAAGGCCAGGATGACATAGGCGCCAAGGATCGGCCAGAATCGCCCGCGCGACACATTCCAGGCGTCGAGGAAGCTGATTTTCCGCGTACGGACTGTAAGGGCAAAGCAGGGCGCAAGCCGTGTGGCGAGGAATACGTAGAGCGGCATGACCAGCAGCATCAGGCCGAAGGCGCCAAACATCGGCCCGACGATCCGCTCGCCGACTTCGGCTTCCGACAGGCCTTCGGCGCCGGCGAAAATGGCCGCGAAGGTTGACCACAGGATCAGCAAAACAGGCCCCGAGACCAAGGCAAATCCGAGCAGCCCCCAGAGCAGGCCAACCACCATCATGCGCGCCTCGTCCGCACCGAAGGCGAGCGAGAAGGCCTCGCCCCGGATATAGCGGCGCTGCGAAGCGGTCTCGAACATCGCCCAGATAGTCCAGCTGACAAACCCGCTGAGCGCCATCCAGGGGATCAGGCCGGCGAGGCCGCCAAATACGGCCGACAGGCCCGCCTCGGGATTGGCCTCGCCGTCGGCCGCCTCGACGGCGTTGATCCAGGCCACGAAATCACCCGCCGACAGCAGGGCGACGGCGCCGAACACCGCGGTGAAAACGAGCGCATAGGCGAGCCCGAATATCCACGGGAAGGTCGCCGCATGCGGCGCCGTGAACGGCCAGCTGAGCGCGCGCTCGAAAGTGAATCCCCGGATCATGCAGCGTCCCTCCACGACAAGATCACCAGAACCCTAGCCGCGTTCGGTCGGCCCGATCAATCGTGGACCGGAGGTTTCGCCGCTGCCTCGGGTCTCAGCCGCCGGTAGGCTGCCGCCGCCATGCCGTGGCCGGCCAGCAGGAAGGGTGTGAACAGGAGGATGCCCGCCGCGCCTTCGATGCCATGGCCGATGGGCGTGTCCGGCAGCACCGACCGCAGCGCCGCGTTTGCGGCAAGGCCAGCCGCAAATGGGGCAAGATGCGTGGCGAACGAGGCGGCGGCCAGCGGTTTCAGATGGGCCTTGGTCCAGGGGAACGTCTGGAAGACGTGCGCCTTGCCCCGGTCGATGGTGGCGGCGCCGTAGAGCGTGAGGCGCAAGGCGAAATAGGCGAGGACGGCCAATCCTGCGGCGGCGACGAGGAGGAAGACGATGCCATACGGCGTCGGCAGCATCTCCAGGAAAGCCTGCTGGACAAGTTCCGGCGCGGCGTCGGCGCCGAGGTCGTATTTTCCCTGCGCCTCGATCAGGATGCCGGGCAGGATCAGCAGGAAGAAACCGATGAAAAAGCCGATGAACAGGAAGGCGAGATAGACCGCGAGGTTGGCGTGGGCGAGTTGCAGAAAGCCGCCCGGGCGCGGGCCGATCAGGCTGCGGTAGAGGCCGCGCGAGAGCTGGATGCCGGCGCCGAAAGTGAGGATCGCCATGGCGAGAGGCGCGGCAAGGTTGCCGTCCAGCCGCAGGCTCGCGCTGTAGAGGCCGCCGGCGAGCGCGAACAGGCCGAGCCAGCGCAGGTTGGGACCCAGCGCGGCGAGGCCCTGCTGCCAGCCTTCCTTCACGAGGTTGCGGACCGAGATATTGGCCGTCATGGGGCCGACAGGTAAAACGCGCTGCGCCCGGGGGCAAACGCCATCTTGACGCGCCCGGCCGCCCGGGCCCATGTCCCGGCCATGACCCTCAAACCCATTCATGTGATCGGCGGCGGCATGGCCGGCTCCGAAGCCGCCTGGCAGATTGCGCTGGCCGGCGTGCCCGTGATCCTGCACGAGATGCGCGGAACCCGCGGCACCGAGGCGCATCAGACCGACAAACTGGCCGAGCTTGTTTGCTCCAATTCGTTCCGCTCGGATGACCATACGAGTAATGCTGTCGGCGTGCTGCATGAGGAAATGCGGCGCGCGAACGGGCTGATCATTTCGACGGCGAAAGTTCATCAGGTGCCGGCCGGCAGCGCGCTGGCGGTGGACCGCGAGGGATTTGCGGAAGCCGTGACAGCGAAGCTGGAAACGCATCCGCTGGTGACGATTGTGCGCGAGGAGATCGCGGGCATTCCGCCGGAGGACTGGGACTCGGTAATTGTCGCGACCGGGCCGCTGACCTCGATTGCGCTGGCCGAAGCGATCCGCGCGCATACGGGCGAGAGTGACCTTGCCTTCTTCGATGCGATCGCGCCGATCGTCTATTTCGAGACCGTCGACATGGACAAGGCCTGGCGGCAGAGCCGGTATGACAAGGCGGGGCCGGGTGGCGATACGGCAGCCTATATCAATTGTCCGATGACGGAGGAAGAGTATAATTGCTTCCTTGATGCGCTGCTGGCTGCCCCCAAGACCGAGTTCAAGGACTGGGAAAAAAACACGCCCTATTTCGAGGGCTGCCTGCCCATCGAGGTGATGGCGGAGCGGGGGCGGGAGACGCTGCGCTTCGGGCCGATGAAGCCGATTGGTCTGACGAATGCGCATAATCCGACCGTCAAGGCGCATGCGGTGGTGCAGCTGCGGCAGGACAATGCGCTCGGCACGCTGTGGAACATGGTCGGCTTCCAGACGAAGTTGAAACACGGCGCACAGACCGAAATCTTCCGGATGATCCCCGGCCTCGAACAGGCCGAGTTTGCACGGCTGGGCGGTATTCATCGCAACACTTTCCTGAACTCGCCGAAGCTGCTGGACAGACAGCTCCGTATGAAGACGATGCCGCGCCTGCGTTTTGCCGGACAGGTGACCGGCGTCGAGGGCTATGTCGAAAGCGCGGCGATGGGATTGCTCGCCGGGCGGATGGCGGCGGCCGAGCGGCTCGGCCGGACGCTGGAGCCGCCGCCGGCGACGACCGCGATGGGCGCGCTGGTCAATCACATCA
>JBGTKE010000213.1:0-2742 GCA_041744775.1 Hyphomonas sp.
GTGATGGCATGGGCATCGCGGAAGCGGCGCTGCAGGTCGCTCGATTCGAACAGCGCCGCGCCTCCGCCGAGATCGTAGAGCGTCCGGCAGATATCGGCGCCGGTGCGGGTCGTGTGGGTGCAGGCGAGACGAAGGTCGGCGCGCAGCTCCATCGGAATGTCGTCCGTCAGCTGAGCGATGGCCCAGACCCGGTCGATCTCGGCGAACAGGTAAGCCCGCGCCGCGCGCCACTCGGCTTCGCAGGTCGCAAAGGCTGCCTGCATGGACTGGCGCTCCGACAGCGTCTTGGACGAGCCCTGGCTTTTCTTGACCGTGGCGAGGTCGCGGAAAGCATCGAGCGCGCCGCGCGCATTGCCGAGCGCCACCGCGCAGACACCGAGCGCGAGCAGGCCGAAGGCCGGGAACTTGTAGAGGGTGCCCGCCTCGCGCGGCCGGTCGGAGACGAGGGACACCGAACGGCCGGCGGGCACGAGGATGTCCTTCACCTCGAAATCGCCCGAGCCGGTGCCCTTCAGGCCCATGACGTGCCAGGTGTCGATCAGTGTCGCCTCGGACGCCGGGAACACCATCATCCGTGTATCCGGCGCGCCGCTCGGCAACCGCTTCATCTCGCCGTTTTCCCAGAGCGTGCAGCTGCCGCAGAGCCAGGTGCAGTTGGCGGAGCCCGAGCCCCACTGCCAGCGTCCGGAGACGCGGTAATGGTCACCCTCGACCCGCGCCCGGCCCATCGGCGCGTAGACGCCGCCGGTGATGGCCGTTGGATCGGCGTAGATTTCCTCGGCGTGGACGGGCTCCATGTAGGCCGCGTTCAGCGCGGTGGTCGAGGCGATCATGGCGCACCAGCCGGCGCTCGCATTGGCGCGGGCAATCATCTCGGTGATCTCGACGATCTCGCGCGGCGTGGACTCAAGGCCGCCGAAGCGTTTCGGCGTCACCATCCGCAGCACGCCGGCGGCCGCCAGCTTCTGCGCAAGATCCGCCGGTAGGCGGCGGACTTCTTCCATTTCCGCAGCGCGCGCGGCGAGTTCCGCCAGCAGCGGCTGGACGGCGGCGATCGGATCGTGAGTCTGGACTGTGTCGGGCATGGGAGAGACCTAGCGTTTTTCAGCCGCGCTTCAAAGCTTCAGTTCGCCGTGCAACTTGGCGGGCGCGGCGCGGCGCCAAGACATCACCAGAGCAGAGCGCAGCGTGACCGCTTCGCAGGCCTTGAGGCGGATAGATGTGGCCCCCTTCTCACAAGGACCGGCGCCGGGCGCAACTGCCTTATAGCGGCAGGTCTGGTTAACGGAATATCTTCGGCTTATTGGCCTGGAAGCGTACACCGGCCGCCCGGTAGCGCGGCGCCTTGCCATCCGGCGCAAGCGCGTAGGTCTGCTCGCGGAGAAACTCCATCAGGCCCCGGCGCTTGCCGGCTGCATCGAGCGCCTCGGGTGTGAGTGTCTCGCCGATCTCGACGCGCAGCGTCTTGCCCATCCGGCGGCGCACTTCCCGGAACACAAGCGCAAGGCGCAGCTCCAGCGACAGGTGCGAGGCGATCTGGAAAAGGCGCGAATTCTGGCCGTCGAAGAAGATGGGCGTCACGTGCGCGCGGCTCTGCGTGATCAGCTTGGCGGTGAACGGCTTCCACTCGTCATCGACCGCCAGCGGATCAAACGGCCGGGGCGTTGTCGCCACCCCGCCGCTCGGGAACACGACGATGCAGCCCCCGCCCTTGACGTGCGCGAGCGACGCCCTGCGCATCGCGACATTCGCCTCGACGGCATCGCGCGTGCCGGCGAAATCGACGGAGAGCAGGTAAGGGCGCGCCTCGGGCACGCCGTCGAGAACGGAATTTGTGAGCACCTTGAAATCCGGACGGCGCAGACTGATCAGCCAGCTGATGACGAGCCCGTCGAGCACGCCGAAGGGATGGTTGGCCACCACCACGAGCGGCCCCTCGCGCGGGATCAGCGCATGCCTGCTGGCGGAGAACTGAACGTCGAGATCAAGAAGCCGGATGGCCGCTTCGAAGAAAGGCACGTCGCGCGAGAGGTCCGCCCGGTAATGATCATAGAGCTGCTTGATCTTCGGCTGGCCGGACAGCCGCTCCACCGCCCGCACAAGGCGGCGCTTCATCGGATCGTCAAAATACGACGCGTAGGAAAGTTCGGGTTCAGTCTCGGCAATGGTCACAGCCGCCACATCCGCGCGAGGTTGTTCTTCTGCATGTCGGACGAGCCGCCGACGATCGGCATGCCGAGCAGGTCGCGCAGGTTGCGTTCGATGTCATAGGCGTCCGACAGGCCGTAGGCGCCGATCACCTGCTGGCAGGCGAGGCCGATCTCGACACCGGTATCGGCGACATAGAGTTTCGCCATCGCCGTCTCCGCCGAACAGGGTTTACCTTCGCTGGCGAGCCAGGCGGCGTGGTAGAGCATGTGACGGCAGGCGGCGAGTTTCGTCCGTGCCGTGACGAGTTTGTGGGCGATGGTTTGGTGCTTGCCGATCGGTTTGCCGAACTGCACACGCTCACCGGCATAGCGCCAGGCCTCTTCCAGCGCTGCGCGGGCGAGGCCGTAGGCGACTGCCGTGATCTCGATCTTCTCGACATCCAGCGCACGGCCCGCCAGCGCTTCCCAGCCTTTGTTCCATTTGTCCGGCCCGCCGACGATGGCGCTTTCCGGCAGGCGGACGTCATCGAGGAACACGTCCATGGAATGGGTGTAGCGAAGATTTGCGTGTTCGATGGCCTGCATCGTCACG
>JBGTKE010000214.1:0-1807 GCA_041744775.1 Hyphomonas sp.
GCGGTCCTCGATGACGAGGTTGCCCAGGCCACCCGGTTTCTTGACGGCTGCGACTTTCATGGTTCGGTTCTCCCGTGTTTCTGCCACGGGAGGTATGACGCCCTAGGGGAAGTCAAGTCGCAGCAAGACGCGCCTCACGCAGCGCCTTGCGCCGCACCTTGCCGGCATCGTCGCGGACCGGGTCGTCCACATACTCGAAACTCTTCGGCACCTTGTAGCGCACGAGACGTTCGGCAAGGTGCGCTTCCATCGCTTTCGGATCCGCCGGGCCTTCGGGCCGGTCGATCACCGCATGCAGGCGCGCGCCCATGTCCTCGTCCGGCAGGCCGATGACGGCGGAGGAGCGCACGCCGGGGAAGGCATCGATCGCGGCTTCGACTTCGGCCGGATAGATGTTGGCGCCGCCGACCAGGATCATGTCGGACAGGCGGTCCGTGAGGTAGAGATAACCGTCTTCGTCCATCCAGCCCATGTCGCCGAGGCTTTCCCAGCCGCCTTCGATCGCTTTGGCTTCGGCGCCGATATAGTGATAGGTCGTGCCGGCGCCGGCGAGCGGGCGGATGAAGACCTCGCCGACCTGGCCGGATGGAAGGGTCTCGCCGTCCTCTCCGACGATTTTCATCTCGCAGGTCTCGATCGGGCGGCCGACAGAGCCCTTGTGTTTCAGCCATTCCGTACCCTGAATGGTGGTGGACCCCTGCCCTTCGGTTCCGCCATAGAGTTCCCAGATCACTTCCGGGCCGAGCCATTCGATAAAGCCTTCCTTCAGCCAGGGCGGGCATGGCGCAGCAAGGTGCCAGAGCGCCTTAAGGCTGGTGAGATCGTACCGTGTACGGACCTCATCCGGCAGCGCCCAGATGCGGCGCATCATGGTCGGCACCATGTAGGCGACGTCCACCTTGTGCGCCTCGATCAGACGCAGCGTTTCCTCGGCGTCGAAGCGCGTGGTGACGACCACGGTGCAACCCTTGAACAGCGCCGTCATCGCCCAGAGGAAAGGGCCGTTGTGATAGAGCGGACCGGGGATCAGCATGCAGCCCTGTTGCGGGATTTCCAGCAGCGGCACGTCTGGGTCCGACGCCGCGGGCGCCTTCGACACGATCAGTTTTGGCCGCCCCGTGGAGCCGCCCGAGGTCATCGCCTTGTAGCTGGCGGCGGTCACTTCCGGCAGCGGCGTATTGGACAGCGCGCTGTCCGGCTCATAACCCACCGGCAGGCACGGGGTCGGGGCGTACTCGCCGGGCTCGACGCCCACGACGAGGCTCGGCGCGCCGACCTCGACGATCTGGTCGCGCTCGAACTTGGGCATGCGCGCGGAGACCGGTTGCGGCGTGGCGCCTGCTTTCCAGGTGGCCAGACAGGCCTCGAAGAATTCGATCCCGTTGGGCAGCGCGATGGTGACGAAGTCGTCCTTCTTCACGCCGAGCGCCTGATAGGCCCGCGCCAGCCGGTTGGTGCGCGCTTCAAGCTCACCCCAGGTCAGCTCCGCGCCTTCATGGTGCAACACGGTCCGGGCCGGCTGGACGGCTGTCCAGTGCGCGACGATGCGTGAGAGTGAAATCAGCGCCATATGCGGCCTCCCGTCAGTTTCTATCCGTACCGTGAATGTCAGATCCCGGCGCGCTTCAGCAGGCGCTGGAACCCGGCCCAGAATTCGGCGCGCCGGTCGTCGGTCTCCATCAGGATTTCGTGCATCGCGCCGTCGACCGTCACTTGTTCGCAATCCTTCAGCCGCCGGCAGATCTCGCTGTGCGAGGCATTGTCGACGAGCTGCTCATCGCCTGCGGAGGCGACGAAGACCGGGATG
>JBGTKE010000215.1:0-1973 GCA_041744775.1 Hyphomonas sp.
GTGATCGGGCGGGCCAGGAAGGAGATGATCTCGATCGGCACGAGGAAGAACATGACCGGCAGCGGCACGCCGTGCGGGGCAAACAGGCCGAAGAAGCCGAGGCCGTTCTTGTAGATGCCGTAGCCGATGACGATCAGTATCACCACGACCGCCAGGGCGCCGGTCACGGCGATATGGCTGGTGGTGGTGAAGGCATAGGGGAACATGCCAACGAGGTTCGCGCTCAGGATGAAGAAGAACAGCGTGAACACGAAGGGGAAGAACTTCAGGCCTTCCTCGCCGGCGGTCGAGCGGACCATGTCGGCGATGAAGCCATAGGAGAGCTCGCCGAGCGACTGGATCCGGTTCGGAATCAGGCCGCCGCGCGACGAAGCGATGCCGAGGAAGACGAGCACCAGGCCGGTCGAGACGAGCATCCAGAAGCTCGAATTGGTGAAGGACAAGTTGTAGCCAGCCGCCGTCCAATCGAGGAGCGGGAAGATCTTGAACTGGTGAATCGGGTCCGTCGCGATGGTCGGGAGGAGGGCCGGGAAAGACAGGGTCATCAGCTGTTCTCGTTGGTCGGTTCAGGCTTTTCAGCCGTTTTTTGTGCCTCTTCGGTCAGCTTTTTCGCTGCCCGCATCAGATTGCGCATGCCCGCCGCGATGCCGAACCCCATCATCACGAGCAGGCCCCAGGGTGAGGTCTTCGCGAAATGGTCGATCAGCAGGCCCAGTCCGACCCCCACGACAACTGCGCCAACCAGTTCCGAGCTATAGCGCAAGGCCATGCCCGCCGGTGTGTTGGCACTGTTCTTTCGCTGGCGTTCGGCCCGGTTCGCCTTCTCCTCTTGCTGGGCCCGGGCCTTCGCAATCCGGTCGCCGAGATCCGAAGGATCAGGTCCAGACATCTGAAGTCTCCTGCCAACGACAGAGGGACGACATGCACCACCCCTTGAAATTTGGCGCAAACTATGAGGGCCACCCTACCAAGTCAACGGCTTATCCGAGCAAGAAGAGCCTTGTTTTTATTCGATTAATTTAGAGGCCGCCTGCGCTACTCCGCCGCAACAAGCTGCTCGGCACCGGCGAGGTCCACCGAAACCAGTTTCGATACGCCTTTTTCGCGCATCGTGACCCCGAAAAGCCGGTCCATCCGGCTCATCGTGACCGGATTGTGGGTGATCACCACGAATCGGGTGTCGGTGCGCTGGCGCATTTCGTTCAACATGTTGCAGAACCGGTCGACGTTGGCGTCGTCGAGGGGCGCATCCACCTCGTCGAGCACGCAGATCGGGGCCGGACGCGACAGAAACACGGCGAAGATCAGCGCAGACGCCGTCAGGGCCTGCTCGCCGCCGGACATCAGGTTCAGCGTGCCGAGCTTCTTGCCGGGCGGCTGAGCGTAGATCTCGAGACCGGCATTCAGCGGATCGTCGGCGTCCACAAGGCGCAGCTCAGCCTGGCCGCCGGCAAAAAGGGCAACGAACAGGGCCTTGAAGTGTATGTTGACCGCCTCGAACGCTTCTATCAACCGCTGGCGGCCTTCGACGTTCAGGGCTTCCACGCCTTCGCGCAGCTTGGCGATGGCAGCGATCAGGTCATCTCGCTCGGCAATCTGGGTGCCGAGCCGGGATTCGAGCTCTTCGGCCTCTTCCTCGGCATTCATGTTCACGCCGCCAAGCTGGTCGCGTTCACGGCGCAAGCCGTCGAGGCGCGCTTCGGCTTCGCGGGGGGTGAAGGCACCGAGGGTGTCGTCGTCGAGACCCGCTTCGGCGATGGCAAGCAGGCCTTCCGGTGTACGCTGGAAGGCATGGCGGGCATGCTCGATGCTCTCTGCGAGTTTTGCCTCGGCGTTCTCGAGCTTGACGCTCCAGGCGGCCAGTTTCTCGCGGGCTTCTGCGGCAGCGGTCGCGGCCTTGCGGGCGGCGCTGTCGGCCTCGCGGATGGCGGCTTCCTTGCGGGCGAGCGCATCGGCAGCGGCCTGACGCTCGG
>JBGTKE010000216.1:0-3988 GCA_041744775.1 Hyphomonas sp.
CAATCAGCTCGAACAAAGCCAATCTGTCTTCGGTCATCGTGTGAGGTCCTTCTGGTTGGAGTGTCGCAACCACAACCTCGACGGATTCGCGCACGATGACCTTCCTCAGGTCGAATTTACACCACGCCCCGGGACGCTACCGGCGCAAGCCTGCGCCTGCGCCTCGCCGAACCGTGTCATTCCATTGCAATCCGTGCACTCCGGATCGTGATTATCTCTCAGCGATTCTCATTTTCTATCTCTTCGTATGGGTTCTTCATCGCCTGTTCTCGCGCCGGACGAAGGCCAGGTACGGGGGTGGGAGTGCTAGGATTTCGGGCTGCGGTGCGGCGCCTGCCGGGCAAATGGCGTGGAGAACGCTTCAGATCCAGATCCAGCCGGATTGACGAACTGTGGACTTCTTGGGGGCGAGCGATGGCCAGCGCACCGCGGTGCGAGCGCAGTATGCCGTAAGCGTCTGTTTTGTTTGGCTTTCCAGATCCTGGTCTTCGCCTGCGGCGAAATCGGGATGGAGATAGGTTGCTGGAAACGCAGGCGTAGGGGCCACACTTGTGCAATGGGTTGGGGCTGTGCGGCTGATCTGCGCCCTTCCCGTCCAGTTCCGGCATGCTATCGTTTGCCTTTCCGAACCGGCAGCCCATGGTGGACACATGAAACATGCACTCATCGCCTTCTCGCTTCTGGCCTCTTCGGCCGTGCTCGCACCGGCGGCGCATGCGGACGAGGGGCTGAAATGGATGACCGGATGCTGGCGCACGGCTGACAAGAGTTACAAGGAAGTCTGGTCGAAACCGGAATCGGGATTCCTGTTCGGCTATGCGCTGACCTTTGACGAGGCGGGCGCGCTGAGCTTCTTCGAGCAAGCGCGGATCGATGGCGGGGCGCCGGCGGTCTACAACGCCTATCCGGGCGGCTTCGGGCCGTCGGAATTCACTGAGGAAAGCCGTGCCAAGAACACGGTGACGTTTGCGAACTCGGCGCATGATTATCCGCAGCGCATCGTCTACACCCGCTCGGGCAGCCGGATGAGCGCGACGATCTCGCTGGCCAACGGCGCGCGGGCGCAGACCTGGGAATTCCGGAAGTGCTAGGCTGAATGGCTGTCATCCTGGCCAGCGCGGAGCGCGTGAGCCGGGACCTTGATGAGGCAAGAACGGATAGAAGGTCCCGGATCACGGCCGCTTTGCGGCCTGTCCGGGACGACAGGGCGCTACTGTTCCTTGCTCACCGGTTCTTGCCCGATGACCGGTTCGCCGCCGAAGCGGGGGAGCCAGGTTTCGGTGAGGATGGGGGTCAGTTCGGAGGCCGGAAGGGTCACTTCATAGGAGCCCTCGGCATAGGAGCCGATGTCGTAGGGCGAGAACATGACGGTGATGCCGCCGACCTTGCCGGGCTCGGTCGAGGGTTCGAACACGAAGCTGCCCTGGTAGGCCTCCGGAACATCCGTGGGCGGAACGAGCAGCTCGCGCAGGCCGGCCTCGATCACGGCGCGGTCGTCCGTAAAGCCGCGCGCCAGCTTTTCCTCGACGAGGGCCTTGATGACGAGGCCGTTGAAGGCGACTTCGTCGGTGATGAAGGTGTTGAGCGGCATCGGCTCGGTCTCGCCCTTGCGGTGGATGGCGCCGGCGAGGAAATAGTTCGGGTGGGCGCCGCCGGTATCGGTGCCGACGAAGTCGCTCACCGAGATGACGTCACCGAAGACGCCGGTGACCTTGTGGGTTATTTCCAGCGAGTAGCCCCTGAACCAGGCGGCTTCGCCGGTGGCGGCGGTGTCTTCGTCGGCCATCCGGCGTCCCTCATCGGCCATCCGGCGTCCCTCATCGGCAGACTGACCAACGTCATCGAGTTGCGCCTTGGCCTGCGTCCAGAGGCGCCAAGCGAGCGGGGGATCGAAGGCAAGGATCGCGGGGTCGATCTCGGACTGGACGGTGTAGTTCTCGCTTTCAAGGATGTAGGAGAGCTGAAAGTCTTCCGGCGCGACTGGCTCGGCGCTGGCGGCAGCGACGGCGGCGTCTTCGGCGGTGGGGGTGTCCGCCGGGGCGGGCGTGCAGGCGGCGAACACCAGGGCGGCGATCGAGGCGGTGGCGGCGAGACGGATCATCGGGCGGCTGCTTTCTAGAGGCTGAGGAGTTCGGCGTCGCCGCCCTGGGCAGTGATGTTGACACTTACAACGCGCTCCGTGGCGAAACGATGGAGATAATACGGCCCGCCTGCCTTGGGGCCGGTGCCGGAGAGGCCTTCGCCGCCGAAGGGTTGCACACCGACAACCGCACCGATCATCGAGCGGTTCACGTAGGTATTGCCAGCCGGCATGGCAGCGCGGACGGCGGCGTGGAAGCTTTCGAGGCGCGAGTGGATGCCGAGCGTCAGGCCGTAACCCTTGGCGTGCAGGGCAGCGCCGGTGGCGGCGATATTGTCCGGATCGTAGCGCAGGACATGGAGGACGGGGCCGAAGGTTTCCTCCGTGATCCGATCAAGCGAGGCGAGCTCGACGAGGGCGGGGCCGAAGAAGGTGCCTTTCTGCGCGAGGGGACCGGGATCGATTTGGTGGAGCAGCGCCGCCTCCCCTGCCATACGGGCGAGGTGTTTTTCGAGGAGGGTGCGCGCCTCGGCATCGATGACCGGGCCGGTATCCGTTTCGGGGAGCGCGGAGTCGCCCAGCTTGAGTTCGTCCATGGCGCCGATCAGACCTTCGATCAGGCTGTCTGCGGTGGCGTTCGGCAGGAAGGCAAGGCGCAGGGCCGAGCAGCGCTGGCCGGCGGAGCCGAAGGCAGACGTGATCATGTCGTCGATGACCTGTTCGCGCAGAGCGGTGGTGTCCACAAAGAGGCCGTTGAGGCCTCCGGTTTCGGCGATCAGCGGGATGATCGGGCCGTCCCTGCCCGCAAGTGTGCGGTTGATCAGGCGGGCGGTGGAGGTGCCGCCGGTGAAGCAGACGCCGGCGACGCGCAGGTCTGCGGTGAGTTTCGCGCCGACGGTTTCGCCGCGGCCGGGGAGAAGGTGCAGCGCGTCCACGGGGAGCCCCGCCTTGTGGAAGAGTCGGACGGCTTCGAAGGCGATGAGGGGCGTCTGTTCGGCGGTCTTCGCCGCGACGGTGTTGCCGGCGGCGAGGGCGGCGGCAATCTGGCCGGTGAAGATGGCGAGGGGAAAGTTCCAGGGCGAGATGCAGCAGAAGACGCCGCGGCCATGGAGGGAGAGGTGGTTGGTTTCGCCGGTCGGGCCTGGCAGGCGGACGGGGGCGGCGAACTCCTCCGTGGCCTGATGAGCGTAGTAGCGGCAGAAATCGACCGCTTCGCGCACTTCGGCGATGCCGTCGGGCAAGGTCTTGCCGGCTTCGCGCGCCATGAGGGCGATCAGGCGGGGCGCTTCGGCTTCCATCGCGTCGGCCATGGCGTTGAGGATTTCGGCGCGCCGGGCGCCGCCGACCAGGTCCCATTCGGGCTGATAGGCGGCGGCGGCGTCGAGGGCGGCATTGATCGCCGCGTCATCGGCTTCGAGGATGGAACCCAGGACGCGGGAATTGTCGGCGGGGGCGCGGACGATCTCGCCCTTACCCGCGGCGACTGCGCCGGAGACGATGGGGCCAGCGGCGATCTCGGGGCCGTCATCGAGCGCCTTGACGGCGGCGGCAAAGCCGCTGCGCACGCCAAGCTGGCTGAGATCGTGGCCGAGGGAATTCTTCCGTGCACTGCCATAGAGGCGCGGCGGCGTCGGAATGCGCGGATGGCGGCGAGGGCCGGTCTCGACCTTGGCGATGGGATCAGTGACGACCTGTTCGGGCGGCACGGCGTCATCGAGGAAAGAGTGGACGAAGCTGGTATTGGCGCCGTTTTCGAGGAGGCGGCGGACGAGATAAGGCAAGAGGTCCTCGTGGGCGCCGACGGGGGCGTAGACGCGCACGCGGCTGCCGGCTTCCGCGGCCTCGTAGAGCGGCTCGCCCATGCCATGCAGGCGCTGGAATTCGAAGGCCGAGACACCGGCGGCGCCG
>JBGTKE010000217.1:0-3934 GCA_041744775.1 Hyphomonas sp.
CCGCGGCGGCTGGGACCGGCGCGGCGACGACGATCACCGCAGCCGCCGGGGCGACGACCGCCGCGATTATCGCCGGGATTATCGCCGCGATCACCGGACCGACTACCGGCGTGATTATCGCCGGGACCACTACCGAAGCGACTACCGCGCGCACAAGCCGGTCGTCGTGTATCGGCCGTCGTACAATTACTATCCCCGCAGCAGCGTGACCGTAACCTATGGCCATTCCTATGGCCCCTACTACTATTCGGGCTACCGTCCCCGGTATGATGTGGGCCACTATTACAGTTACGCCCCGCGCCGGACCGTCTACATCCAAGACTATTACAATTACGGCCTTTATGAACCGCCCTACGGGTATCACTGGGTCCGCGACAATGACCGCGGCGACGCCATCCTCGCCTCCGTGGCCACCGGCGCCATCCTCGGCCTCGTCGTGGGCGCCCTGATCTCGGATTGACCGAACACGCCTCTTTCTACCCCTTTTGAGGCTCACTCGCACCCGGGCTGCCCCGCAATGGCACCCGGGTGACTTTTTGGGCATCGCCCGAAAAACGTACCGTGTTCATCACGAAGTTAACTTCACATTGGCGCAAATCATGTTTACGTCGGAACTGCACCGGATGGTCCGGAGCGAAAGGCCGTGCGCATCGCACGCGTGAAAGGAGGTGATCCATGTCGAGTGAGAAACCAGGTGAGGCCGTTGGGTCTGTGTCCTATGGTGTCTGGCTGGAGCAGCCTCTGATCAGCGCCTAGAGATACGTCAAGGCCGCTGCAACGCGGTCTGGACCTGATTGCCCCATGGGCTCACGGAAGCCGCTCCCTGACCGGGGCGGCTTCTTTGAATCTGATACAAGTTTTCTCAAGTCTTTTGCGCCGGGCCGTTTTTCCGCTATGGCAGCGCCAGCAAGAAGGAGCCGCCCCATGAGCGTTGTCACCCACAAGGCCTCCGGCTGGTCGATCGGAGCTGGCAGGCCCCTCGCCGTGCTCGCCGGCCTCAATGTGCTGGAAGACGAGGGCCTCGCCCTTGAGGTCGGAATCGAACTCAAACGTATCTGCGCCAGCCTCGGATTGCCCTACGTTTTTAAAGCAAGTTTCGACAAGGCGAATCGATCTTCTATCAAATCTTATCGCGGTCCGGGCATGGACGGCCTGAAGATCCTGGCGAACGTGAAGTCGAAACTGGGCGTACCGATTGTCACCGACCTTCACGAACCGGCCCAGGCCGAACCCGTCGCCGAAGTCGCCGACATCCTGCAGCTCCCCGCCTTCCTCGTGCGCCAGACTGATCTCGTGATCGCCGTCGCCAAAGCCGCCGCCAAACATGGCGCGCTGATTCAGGCCAAGAAGGCGCAGTTCATGGCGCCGTGGGATGCGAAGAACATCATTTCCAAGATCGCGGAAGTCGCGCCTCAGGTTGGCGTCATTCTCTGCGAACGCGGCGTCAGCTTTGGCTACAACAACCTGATCGTCGACATGCTGGCGATCCCGGAGATGAAAAAGCTCGGCGTGCCGGTGACGATAGACGCGACCCACGCGGTGCAGCTGCCCGGCGCTGACCCGCGCACCAGAGGCGCCTCGACCGGCGGCCGGCGCGACGGCGTGGCGATCATCGCCAAGTCGGCCGTCGCAGCGGGTGCGGACGGTGTCTTCCTCGAATTCCACACCGACCCGGACCAGGCCCTCTGTGATGCACCAAGCTGCCTTGCGCTCTCGAACGCCGAACACCTGCTCGCCACCCTCAAAGCCCTGCACGAGGCCGTCAACTGAAGATCATCCTCTTCAACAAGCCCTTCAACGTGCTGTCTCAGTTCACGGATGAAGGCAGCGGCAAGCGCACGCTGAAGGAATTCGTGCCGGTCCCGAACGTCTATCCGGCCGGGCGGCTCGACTATGATTCCGAAGGGCTCGTCGTCCTCACCGACAGCGGCCCGCTTCAGGCCCGTATCAGCGACCCCAAGCATAGCCTCGCGAAAACTTACAGGGCGCAGGTGGAAGGCATTCCGGACGATGCAGCCCTGAAGGCCCTCGCTACCGGCGTGGAACTCAAGGACGGGATGACCCGCCCCGCAAAAGTTCGCGCGCTCGCCGAGCCGGAAAACCTCTGGCCGCGCGACCCGCCGATCCGCTTCCGCAAGTCCGTGCCGGACAGCTGGATCGAACTCACGATCACCGAAGGCCGCAACCGGCAGGTGCGCCGCATGACCGCCGCTGTAGGCCACCCCACCCTCCGGCTCATCCGCGTTCAGGTCGGAGAGTGGACACTCGATGGTCTGGCTCCCGGCGAAATCCGTTTTGCCAAAGGCTGACCCGCCCTAGCGCACCCAGGCTCCCGGTGCATTTGTCCGGTAACCCAGCGCCGTGTACGCCGCATCAATCAGGCTCTGCCCGCGCGCGTTGACCAAGAGGCCGTTGCCCATCTGGTTCATCGTATAGCTGAATGCGAGGCCGCATTCGGGATCCGCAAAGCCGATGGAGCCGCCGGCGCCGACATGGCCAAACGCCTTCTCGCCGATGATCGCGCTGGTGCCGGGCCCGATGCCGAGCCCGCGATTGTCCATCGACTTCATGAAGCCGGAGGCAAACCGCGTCGGGATCAGCAGCGTCGCATCACGCTGCGTCGCGGTGGACACCATGCTCATCGCGGCGAGCCGGTCCGCCGACACGAGCTTGCCGGAATTTGTCGCAAGCTCCGTGTACCACGCAACCTGACCCCGGGCATTCGACAGCCCGCCGCCGCCGCCGATCTCGGCGGCCTGGCTCTTGCGGTCGTTGAAGTCCCAGCCACCGCTGTTCATGAAACTCTTGTGCTGGATCGAGTCCGGCTCGGTCATCAGCTTGACGGCAAATTCCGAGGGCTGATCACCCGGTTTCGGCGCATACTGCCGGATCGGCGCGATGTGGACCTTCTCGGTCTCCGGCAGGCCGATCCAGAATTTCGCGCCGGTCTTCTCGGCCACTTCCTCGCGGAAGAATGTGCCGAGCGACTTGCCGGACACGCGGCGCACCAGCTCGCCGACCGTCCAGCCGAAATTGATCATGTGATAGCCATTGCGCGTGCCCACTTCCCAGAAGGCTTCCTCGTCCGCCATCCGGCCCACCATGTAATTCCAGTCGGAATATCCGCCGGGCTTCACGGGATCGCGCAGAGTCGGCAGCGCGCTCTCATGGTTCAGCATCATCTGGACGGTGGTCTTCTCTTTCCCGTTCTTGGCAAACTCGGGCCAATAGTCCTTCACCAGCGCCGCCGGGTTCAGCTGCCCGCGGTCGATCAGGATGTGCGCGCACAGCGCCACAGCCGCCTTGGTGCACGAGAAGACGATGGAGATCGTGTCTTCCTGCCAGGGATCGTTGGTTTCCGGGTTCGCCATGCCGCCCCAGAGGTCCACGGCGGTCTGGCCGTTCACCGAGAGGCAGACGCTCGCGCCCACTTCGCCCCGCTCGGCGAGATTGCGCTCAAGCTCTTCCTTCACCTTCGCGAATTTAGGATCGCACTTGCCGTGAACTGCCATGATGTTCCCTCCCGGATTGGTCTTTGGGGAAACCATAGGCGCCGTCCCCGTAACGCAAAAGGGCTGCCGCATGGGCAGCCCTTCCGGGTAGTTGGAAAAATCAGAGGCCTTACGCCGCCGGCTCTTCGGTGGCGTCCTTGGTCGCCTTCTTTTTCTTCGCGGGTTCCGCGACATACTTGAAAGTCAGCTCGTCCTTCTTGTCGTCGAGGCCGATCTTCACGAGGCCGCCCTTCATCAGCTTGCCGAACAGGAGTTCCTCCGCCATCGGCTTTTTGACGTATTCCTGGATGGTCCGCGCCAACGGGCGGGCGCCCATGTCCGGATCGAACCCGCGCTGGGCCAGCCATTCACGGGCCGGCTTCGACACTTCGATCGAGACATTGCGATCCTCAAGCTGGACTTCCAGTTGCAGGATGAACTTC
>JBGTKE010000218.1:0-4208 GCA_041744775.1 Hyphomonas sp.
GGCCGGCAGCGACTCTGGCGGCGCTTGGCGCCGTGCGCAACACATCGGTGCGCGCCGTGGTCATCGGCACGACCGGCTTCGAGGCGGATCAGGAGATCGTCATCCAGGCGCAGTCCGACCGGTTTGCCATCGTCAAGGCGGGCAACTTCTCGGTGGGCGTGAACCTGCTGCAGGCGCTGACCCGCCTGGCGGCGTCGCGTCTCGGGCCGGACTGGGACATTGAGATCCTCGAGTCGCACCACCGGCTGAAAGTCGACGCGCCTTCGGGCACGGCGCTGATGCTGGGCAAGGCGGCGGCGGCAGGTCGCGGCAAGCCGCTGAACGACATTCTCGCCAAGCCTTACCTCGGTCCGGACGCGCCGCGGACGGAAGGCGAGATCGGCATGGCGGTGCGCCGCGCCGGGGGTATCTATGGTGAACACGAGGTGATGTTCGGCTCGCCGCGCGAGGTAGTTCGCCTGTCGCACATGGCGCTTGACCGGGCGGTATTTGCCGAAGGGGCGGTGCAGGCGGCGATCTGGGCAGCCGCCCAGCCGCCGGGTCTTTATGGCATGGAAGATGTGTTGGGTCTCGGCCACACCGCCTGAGGAAAGCGCGGCCCAGTCAGCGGAATGGCGCTTGACGCGCCGCAACATCGTGCCAACGTGACGCTTCTGTTAAGTGATACCAACCGTTCCGAAGGCACATGATCGGCATCGTGGTCGTCAGCCATGGCAAACTTGCGCACGAGCTCGTGGCGGCTGCAGAGCATGTGGTTGGGCGGCTCTGGCGCACGCGTGCGGTGTCTATTGACGCGGATGAAGACCTCGATCTCAAGCGCGAAGCGATCCTTGAAGCGGTGAAAGCCTGCGATGCCGGCCGGGGCGTGATCGTGCTGACGGACATGTTTGGTGGCACGCCGTCCAACCTCGTCCTGTCGCTGCGTAGTCGCGCGCGGATGGAAATTGTCTCCGGCGCCAACCTGCCGATGCTGATCAAGCTCGCCCAGACGCGTGACATTCTCTCGCTCGAGGAATGCGCGCAGGACGCCGCCGAGGGCGGGCGAAAGTACATCACCATCGCCTCCGACATTCTCGCGAAATTGCCGTCCTGCTGATGTCCGATCCGTTTCCGGCCGCGCGGCGTGCGACCATCGTCAATCGCAAGGGGCTGCACGCCCGGGCGTCCGCAAAGCTGGCCAAGCTTGCCGGCGAGTATGACGCGCAGGTGTTCGTCACGCACGAGACCGAGACGGCGGACGCCCGCTCAATCATGGACCTGCTGATGCTCGTCGCGCACACCGGCTGCGTCGTCGAAATCAAGGGCCGGGGCGCGCAGGCGGACGAGGCGGTGAACGCCATCGCTCGCCTGATCGATGAAGGCTTCGGCGAGAACGACGGCTAGACCGAGTTCTATTGGCGTTGGAACACAACAAAGTCGCTCCACTTGAACCAAGCGATGCGCAAAAACCTTCATGATAGGTTAGGGGAATGTGCTACTTTCGCACTGCGGTTGAACGCACTTGAGTGATCCGGCAGACAGGGAGAGACACTTGAACGACATGCGCATTATCCAGGAAGCGTCGAAGAAGGCTTGGAAGCTGATCAAAGACGAGGGATTCCAAAATAAGCATCAACAGAGCTCGGGTAAAAACGGTAATCGGCAGAGGGTTCGAGATTTATCAGCGCTTGGCTCATTGGAATGTCCCATTGGCGTCAATGGGGCATATGGCGAGATAACTTATTTATCGCTGCTCAGGACGGATCTTGGGGTGCCCTTAGCGTTTCATCGAATAGGCAGTGTACAGAGTTCAGCGGGAATCGTGGACAAGTACCAATTGTTGTCGGTAGACTTGAAAACTAGCGCAACGCTTTACCTCGATCCGTACTATAAAAAGCGTTCTCAGCAGGCTCCACAGGGATTTCAACTCGATAAAGAGTTCGTGCGTGGAAACCCGATTCTTGGTTGCAATTTCTTTGTTGCAGGCTTTCCAGTCGGAATTTCTGAACACACGCGAGACATGCAGAAAAAGATCTACGGCGTGCCACTCCCTGTTGAGGCGTTGCGCGAACTGGAGAGTCTTTTTCGAAGGGAAGGAGCGGCGCTCAGCCCAACTTAGGCGCCGCCGCTTCAGGCCGCTTTCCGTTTAGCCTTGCGCACTTCGAACTTGTTGAGGGCGTGCAGGTAGGCCTTGGCGCTGGCGACCAGCGTGTCGGGGTCTGACGAGCGGCCCGTCGCCATGATGCCGTCACCGTTGAGACGCACCGACACGGTTGCCTGCGCGTCCGTGCCGCCGGTCACCGCGTGAACCTGGTAGAGTTCCAGCACCGCCTGGTGCGGCACGATCTGGCGGATGGCATTGAACACGGCATCGACCGGGCCATTGCCGCGCGCGATGGCGAACTTCTCCTCGCCGTCGACGACGAGATCGATTTCGGCCGTCTGCGGACCATCGGTGCCGGCCACGACGCGCAGGCGCTTGAACGCGATGCGCTCGCCTTCGGCGGCCAGCTGCTCGTCCACCAGCGCAATGATGTCATCGTCGAACACGTGCTTCTTGCGGTCGGCGAGATCCTTGAACCGCTTGAAGGCATCGTTCAGCGCCTCGCCTTCGATGAAATAGCCCATCGATTCCAGCTTGTCGCGGAAGGCGTTGCGCCCCGACAGCTTGCCCATCACCAGCGAGGTCTTCGCGACGCCGACATCTTCCGGCTTCATGATCTCGTAGGTCTCTGCATTCTTGAGCATGCCGTCCTGGTGGATGCCGCTCTCGTGCGCGAAGGCGTTCTTGCCGACGATGGCCTTGTTGTACTGGACCGGGAAGCCGGTGATCCGGCTCACCATCGCCGAAGCACGGGCGAGATAGGTGGTGTCGATGCCGGTCTCGTAGGGCAGCGTATCGCCGCGCACCTTCATCGCCATCACGATTTCCTCGAGCGCGGCATTGCCGGCGCGCTCTCCGAGGCCGTTGATCGCGCATTCCACCTGGCGCGCACCATTGGCCACGGCCGACAGCGAGTTCGCTACGGCGAGGCCGAGGTCGTTATGGCAATGCGCCGACCAGATCACCTTGTCCGAGTTCGGAATATTTTCGATCAGTCTGCGGATCAATTCGCCATACTCGTGCGGGTGCGAATAGCCGACGGTGTCCGGCACGTTGATCGTGCTCGCGCCGGAGGCGATGGCGGTGTCGATGCATTTGCAGAGGAAGTCGAACTCGGTGCGGGTGGCGTCTTCGGCGCTCCATTCGACATCGTCGGTGTGACGGCGCGCCTGCGCGACCGAGCGTCCGACCGCTTCCAGCACGGCGTTCGCGCCCATCTTCAGCTTGTGCTTCATGTGCACTTCGCTGGTCGAGATGAAGGTGTGGATGCGCGGGCGCCGGGCATGCTTCACCGCTTCGGCGCAGCGGTCGATATCGGCGGGTGTCGAGCGGGCGAGGCCGCAGATGACAGCGTTCTTCGACTGGGCGGCGATCGCGCTGACGGCGGCAAAGTCACCATCCGACGCGGCGGGGAAACCGGCCTCGATGATGTCGACGCCCATCTCTTCCATCAGGCTCGCGAGTTCGAGCTTCTCGTTGTGCGTCATCGAGGCGCCGGGCGACTGCTCGCCGTCGCGCAAGGTGGTGTCGAAGATGTAGACGCGGGGTTTCGTCGCGGGTTTCGCGGGGGATTTCGAGGTCATGGGGTGGCGGCTCTGCGATGGGTTCAGGGGGAAGGGGGTCACGCTAACTTAGCATCCCCTGGCCGCGCGTGCGCCCCTCAGGTGGAGGCGACCGGCTCCGGCCAGGGGCCGGTAAGCAGCAGAAGAAGGGGCAAGAGTTTGCGCATGGACGCTTTAATCACCGTGTTTCTGCCCGCTGTCAATCGCAGGCGGTGTGGCTTCGGGAATGTTTTGCCACGCTTTGCGGGCGCGCCGGACCACGAAAACAGCCACTCCAATGTATAGTGCGAGGGCCGCGCCGCCGAAGGCGATGGCGGTCACGGGATCGCCTTCGAAGGCCGAAACCACGGTTTTCCAGCCGATGGCGACCAGCGCGATCTTCGGCAGGATGCCGAGGCCCATGCCGATCCAGTAATCGCGGAACTTCGCGGCGCTCGCTCCGAACACCATGTTGACGATCAGGAACGGCCCGGCCGGCACCGTCCGCACAACCGCGCTGGCGATCAGCGCATTGCGGCCGATCAGGGCCGACAGTTTCTGCGCGCGCGGGCCGGCATAGCGGC
>JBGTKE010000219.1:0-17431 GCA_041744775.1 Hyphomonas sp.
GGGCGCAACTGGCTTCGGCGCCGCAGGTTTCGGCGCGGATGCGGCCGCAGGTGCCGCGCTGGGTAGCGTAGTGGCTGCAGCGCCAGAGCGTTTTCCGAAAGCCATATTCCTACCCGATCAGTCGAACCCGGCTTACTTGCCCAGAAGTTTCTTGAGGAATGATTTCTCTTCCGCCTGGATGGCCCGGCCCGTCAGCATGCTGGCGAGCTGGTCGATGGCCATCGAAGACTTGGCATCCGGCGAGGTCTCCGAGATCATCTGGCCATTGTTGGCGGCCATGCCGAACACTTCCGGTTCGAATGGCACGATGATATCGGGCTCGACACCGATCGCCGCCGCGAAATCCTTGACCGGAATTTCGGGCCGCTTCGGCACGCCGCACATGTTGAGGACCAGACGCGGTGCGTGATCGTTGACGCGGTGCCCCTTGAGCTGGTCGATCATGTTCTTGCCGTTGCGCAGCGAGGCGAGATCCGGCTGGCAGACGATGATCACTTCATCCGACGCGATCAGCGTGTTGCGGACCCAGTGGCTCCAGGCATGCGGCAGATCGAGCACCATGTAGGGCACGTTGCGGCGCACGCTCTCGATCACCATCGAATAGGACTCGTCCGGGATGTCTAGGATCTGGTTGATGTTGGCCGGCGCCGTGAACAGCGAGAGACGCTCCGTGGCGCGCGCCAGCAGGCGTTCGATCACCGCATTGTCGGCACGTTCCGGGGCGAGCAGCGCGTCCGCGATGGTTTGCGGCGTGTCCTGGTTGAAGTCGAGCGCGGTCGTGCCGAAGGACAGGTCGAGGTCCACCAGCGTCGTATTGACGTGGGTGTTCTCGGCCAGGGCCCAGGCGAGATTGTGCGCGATCGTCGAGGCCCCTACTCCGCCCTTGGCACCGACCACGGAGATCTGCTTGCCGAGGAAAGGCGCGTCCGGATCCGCAAACAGCGACGAGATCGAGCGGATGATGCTCAGCGGCTGGAACGGCGGCACAAGATATTCGGACACACCGCGCGCCACGAGCTGGCGGTAAAGCGTGATGTCGTTGACGGCGCCAATCACCAGCACTTTCACATGGTCATCACAATGCTCCGCAAGCGTATCGATCTCGTGGAGCACCTGACTTGCCTGCGCCGAGGATTCCACCATCAGGAGATTCGGTGTGGCGTTCGCGCGCAAGTCGGCCACAGCGGCCGGGATGCCGCCCGGGATACACTCGACAGTCGCGCGCCCCATACGGCGATCGGCTGCGCAAAGCTGGACCAGCGCGCGCGTTTCTTCGCGTTCATAGAATAGCTTGATCGAAATGGCCGGCAGCATCGCGTCCCCGCCCGACTGATCCAGCGGCGTGAACGAGAACTGCGCCTCGACCGGCTTTGCGGTGAAGTCGGAGACGGTTTGAACCGGTTGCGCGGGCGTATCCACGAACGGGTTTTCCCCGTCGAGATCATTGGCCCCGATCAGGGCGTCTTCATTGAAGACATCTTCGAACTCGGTGTCGAAGTCGTCCTCAAAAAGTGCGGTTTCCTTGCCCATGGTACGCATACTCCCTTTGCCGGACGGGCCGGCCTAATTCACGGCGTCAGAGACAGCGCCCGATTCCTGGGCGCTCCGGGTGGCGGCTGTCGGTTCGCCCAGACGGAACTTCTCCAGAATGACCGCGCGCCGCGCGCTGTAGCCCGCGTCGAGTGGCCTGTTGCCGAGTAGATCGGCCGGATCGGCGATCATGGCGGCGAGGTTGGTGCGGACCGAACAGCCGAGAGTCGGCAGGTTGTTGTTGGAGGCCACGTCGCTGAAATCCAACGACGCTTTCGAGGCGCACGCCGGTGCGACCGCGTCGTAGACCTGGAAGGCGAGGATGATCGGCTGGGCATAGGCCTCGCCGGCGCCGTGAGCTGATCCGGCAATCTCGTCATACCGGACGCCCTTCTCCCAGGCGATCGCGCGAGCTTCCGCGATCGCGGTAACGGCAAGTTGCGGATTGGAGCTCGCCGCCGGCAGGGACATGACCAGCGGTCCGTGTCCCTTCTGGGCATAGGCGCCGACAAAGCTGCGGATGCGTGCACGGTCCGCGTCGGACAGCTCGCTCGCCTCGGGATGAAGCGAGACTTCGAGGAACTCGGTGCGCTGGGTAACACCGATCTCGTTGCGGCTGAGGGCGGTACCCTCAAGATAATTCCCGGAGATCGCGGTCGGGGCACTGCTCGCACAGGCGCCGAGGGTCATCAGGCTGGCGCCCAGGGCCAGCAGCGAACGGTTCGGTTTCGAGACGATGGTCATTCTAGTGTCCCCTACTCTTCCATGAAGCCCACGGGGGCCCGGTAGTCTTCTGCTTTGACAGGCGCGCCGTCGCGGCCATAGGTTTCATTGAGCTTTCCGAAGAAGATCGTCTTGGAGTCCGATGCATTGGCATAGCCGTCAGCGGGTGTGCGCATCGCCGATTTCGTGGCCGGATTAACAAGGTAAGGTGTGACGATGATCACCAGTTCGGTTTCTTCGGAGATGAAGTCGCGGGACTGGAACAGGGCGCCCAGGATCGGAAGCTTCTTCAGGCCCGGAACCTGGTCGAGGTTCTGGCGGTCTTTCACCGAGATCAGGCCGGCCATCATCATCGACCCGCCCGAAGGCAACTCGATGGTCGATTCGGCGCGGCGAACGGTCAGGCCCGGAAGCGTGACGCCCTCAACCTGGACGACGTTTCCGTCACCGTCGACGACCGATTGGCGTTGGCCCTGGAAAGCACCCTGCGAGGTCAGTTCGGACACCTCGGTCGAGACCTTGAGCGAGATGCGACCTTCCGACAGCACCACAGGCGTGAAGCCGAGGCCGACGCCGTAGGGCTTGAATTCCACCGTGATGCGGCCCTGGTTGTCCTGCCCGACGGGGACCGGGAACTCACCGCCGGCAAGGAATTTCGCACTCTCGCCGGACATGGCCACCATGTTCGGCTCAGCCAGCGTCTTCACGACACCGATCCGCTCGAGTGCGTTGATCGCTGCGCCGGCGCGGGACTGGAAGCTGCTGCCATTGTAGTTGGTATAGTCGAGGTCTGCACCGAGACCGCCTAGCGACCGGCCCTGGATCGGGAAACCGAGACCACTGGTGAACTGGGCAGCTGTCGAGAAGGGCGGGCTCAGGAGGCCCGATTCGAAATTGCCCCAGCTTGGCGTGCCCGAGAGGTTGATGCCGAGTTGCTTGATGATGTTGCGCTGCATCTCGACGATGCGCACTTCCAGCAAAACCTGGTCCGGCGCGAGGATGCTCAGCATGTTGACAACCTGCGGCGCATCCTCGCCGGTCGGGAAATAGGCCGAGACGAGCCGGCTGACCTGCTCCGACTGTGACAGGCTGTCGACCGAACCGGTCAGGACAATGCTGCCATTCAGGCTTTCAAGCTCGACCCGTGCGTCGGGAACGTGCCGGACGATCGTGCTTTTCAGCGCGGTCATGTCGGTTTCGACATGCAGCGACAGATCGAGAAGCGTGCGGCCTGCGCGGTCGAAGATCAATGCGCTGGTCTGGCCATACCGGACGCCTCGGAAGATGATCCGCTGCGATGTCTGGACAACTGCATCGGCAATCTCGGGGTTCGCAATCACGACGTCGGCCGCTGGCGCTTCAAGCTCGATGATCACCGACTTGTTCACACCCACGGTGATGCTGCGGGAATTATAGCTGTCCCCGGCCGCGGTGATGACCGTGCCCAGGCCGTTCGGCGCTGTCTGCGCCGGAAGCGGCAGGGCCGGGCCCGCGACGAGGACCGAAGTGATGGCAAGCGTCTTTAGGATGCGCATGATCAGTTGCCCCCCACGCCGGCAGGCGACGGTTGGCCGTTGCGGATGATGGTGATGCCGGCGCCCGCCCCGTCACTGCCGTCGAGCAGTTCGGTGCGGGGATGGCGGGCGGTGCCGCTGACCATCTGGTCCAGCGGGCGCAGCGCGAGGGACACTTCCCCGCGGCGCATCGCCATGGCGACCAGTTCGGCTTCCTTGGGCGAGACCTCGATCGTCGCCGTGCTGCCGAGGCGGGCGGTCTCGCCTTCCGCGTTGGTGGCGAAGTTCTGGTCGATCGCCAGTATCCGGAC
This sequence comes from Hyphomonas sp., assembly GCA_041744775.1. GTDB lineage: Bacteria > Pseudomonadota > Alphaproteobacteria > Caulobacterales > Hyphomonadaceae > Hyphomonas. Next base: position 4,079 of record JBGTKE010000219.1, read on the forward strand.
ATTCTTGATGATCGTCGTGGCAATGGTGCGCTCCGGGATACCGCGCTCGGTGTCGGCGTTCTGGTCGTAAGTCAGGATCAGGTCGACCCGGTCGTTTGGCAGGATGAAACCGCCCGAGGCAGATTCGGCCGAGATCTGTACCGACACGGCTCTCATTTCCGGATCCATCATGGCAGCGAGCAGGCCCTGTTCGCCCTTGATCACGACCTTCTGCGGCAGCAGCGGCTCGCCCTTGTAGAGCGCCGCCTTGACCACAGCGCCCGTCAGTGTCTCGATCGAGGCCGGAACCGTCGCCTGCACATAGAAGCCTTCGACCAGATTGGCTTTCGGCCAGGGAGACCAGATGAGGTCCTCCGCCTTGATCGTCTCGCCGATCGCAAAATTGCGGGTGACGGTCAGCACGTTGACTTCGGAGACTTCTTTCTCCTGGATGACCACCTGGTCCCTTGTGACGGTCTCCGTCAGGATCTGAGGCTTGCTCAACTGGAGGACCAGGAAGGCGGCGCCTCCAGCAGCGGCCAGCGCCAGCAGAAGGATGATGATACGCATCGGCGACATCAGGCGCCACTCCTCTTACTCGAAGGCTCCAGGCCATCGCAGGACGCGGCTAGCCTCTTCAATCCGCGCAAAATTCGCATGCTGCGCCTAAAGGAACGTTAACCGGGAAAACCGGCCGTTTCATAAAGCCGGGCAAGCAGTGGGGACGCCCCTCCGGCCAGGATCGTGCCACCGGCAATCGCCACGCCGTAGGGCACGCCGGCCTTGGGCTCGAACGGCGCGCGCATGAACCCGGGCACGGACGCCGCAGCAACACTCCGTTTACCTATCAAAAGAAGAAGCGCGCAGGCGCCGCCGACGAGCGCCATCCAGTAAACGAAGGGCAAGGCAGCGCCGGGGCCCATCCACAGGACCACTGCGGGAATCATCTTGGCATCCCCTCCCCCGAAAATCCGGAACGCGAACAGGCCCACAGCGATGACAAAGGCGAGCCCGCCCGCCAACAGATGGCCGCCGAGGATTTCGAGCGGCAGGCCGGAGACCAGCGCCGCCGGCACGAACAGCGCCGCGATGGTGAGGTTCAGCCAGTTGGGGATTGTCAGGCGGTTGATGTCGTGCAGCGCCGCGAAGACGCAAAGGGCCAGGAAAAGCCCTGAAAGGAAGATAAGAATCATGGCTGCCACTCCTGCCCAGACTTTAGAGTAAATTGCCCCAAAAGACTGAAAGAAGCCTTTCCTGCCGACAGCGGGGCAAGCTCCCGGAATCAAAAGAACCGCCGGGGAATACCCGGCGGCTCCAGAGTGAACTCAGACTGAACTCAGTCTGTTACGCCATCGAGTCAGCAACCGTGTTGAACGTGTTGCCGGTCTGCGTACCAAGAGCGGTAACACCACCGATGATGGCGACAGCGATCAGAGCGGCGATGAGGCCGTACTCGATAGCGGTTGCGCCGGACTCGTCTTTAAGAAAACGTGCAAACATTGGAAACTCCCATCATGCGTTTTTTGACATGTCCCGGCTTGAACTTTTCTTCCGGAACAGGGAGATGTCTACACGAACAGTGTTTGCGCCTGATTGAAGGAATCAGAAAAGTCGTGAAGCCGTATCAGGGTTTCATTTACCGTGGCTGAAGCAACCGTGAAGGCACGAATCCCGCGATACTTGGCGTGCTGCCAGACTATATAATAGAGAGCGGGCTGAACCGATCCTCGCCGCCGGAAAACGCGTATCCCGACGATGGTATGCCGGCAGCGTGCCAAAGTTTCCCGGTTAGGATTCAGTAAACTTAAATCTGGAATATTCCGGCAACCCCATATGCCGGAGTGTCTGTATGATGACGATCTGCCTGAAAGCTACCACGATCGGCGCTGTCGCCCTCGCGCTCACCTCCCCCGCTGCGGCCGAGCAACTGTTTGTCGAGGCCGGCAAGACGGTTCCGGTCTCCATCTACGGCGATACGTCGAGCATCGTGATCGGCAACAAGAACATCGCGGATGTCTCCGTTCACAACGGCCAGCTGCTGTTCGTCACCGGCAAGAGCTACGGCACCACGAACCTCCTGGTATTCGACAAGGCCGGGCGCCAGATTTACAGCTCCGACGTCATGGTCACCACAAATTCGACCAACCTGGTGACAATCAACCGCGCCGGCCAGAGCTACACCTACGACTGTTCGCCGAACTGCAAGGCGGTTCTGAGCGTCGGTGACCAGCCAGGTCATTTCTCCGCCCTCATCGACCAGCAGTTGCAGTCGCAGACCCTGACGGACGGCCAGTAAGTCCGCGATTGGCCGGATCTGACACCGGCCGGTATCCGATCAATTAAATTTCGTCTGCGGGCTCGATCGCCCGCAAATTGGCGCATGATGGGCTTGATCGAGCTGAGCGGGCGGTTGTCGGCAGGTCCTACCGGTTCTCGTCAGCGTGCTTGGACACTTGGACCTTCCAGAGCACGATCAGTCCGATCAGGAACATGAAACCGATTCCGCCCATGCCGATGCGCTGGTTTCCGGTCAACCATGTCAGTAGGCTGACGATTCCCGGTCCCATCCAGACCGTCACGGTTCCTGCAATCGCATACAATCCGAAGAATTCTCCTATCCGCTCACGCGGGGCGATGTGGACCAGCATGTAGCGGCTCGAGGAGATCGAGGCGACGACCGCAATCGCGACCGGAATGACGAACAGGAAATAGACGATATCTGAGAGCGTGTCGAAGAACGGGCTGTCCCAGACCGGCGTGCCGCTCGGTATCAACCCGAACAGGAGCGAGTCCGGCGTGATCGACAATTGCAGCAGCAAAAGGGTCACGAGCGCCGAAATTTCCCAGATCAGCGCCATCTTGGGGCCGAGCCAGCGGTCGAGGGCCCCGCCGACGAAACCGCCAACGGCGCCGAACAGGACGCCCGTGATGCCAAAGAACAGGATCTCCACGCCCGACCATCCGAGGAACGTGCTGGCGAATACCGCGCCAAGCGTCAGGAGCGCGGCCATCGCATCGGCATAGATCGTGCGCGCGATGAGGAAGCGCATGGTCTGCGGATGTTCCTTGAACAGGCCCGTGAGGTATTTCTTGAAGACCCTTGCCCGCTCGAACACGGAGTGGCGCTTCTGGCCATCGACCGGCTCGCCCAGGAACACATCTGCCGCCGCGCGCTTCCAGGTCAGACCGCCCGGCGCGCCATCTGGCATAAACAGGAAGAACGGAATGATCAGCACCACCATCCACACCGCGACAAACGGGCCGGCAAAGCGTTGCGGCGCATGGGTCTCGCGGTCGAGCGGGATCAGCTGCTCGTCTGCCGCAAACGGCAGGCCGGTGCCCGGCAGCAGGAGTCCAAAGAGAAAGAAGATCAGAATTCCGACGCTGAGGAGGTTGCCGGTGGAAAGACCCAGACCGGAAATGTAGGGCAAGGCACTCGGCCGGCCGGCCATCGGCAACATCGCGTTGTGCAGCACTTCGGAATAACCGTAGCAGCAATAGGCGATGGCGAGGATCGCCATCGTCGGCCACATCGTCAGCGGACCTTCCGGGCGCGCCCACCAAAGCACGAACGCGCAGAGTGCCAGAAGACCGATGAAGAACATCAGGGGCGGCTTACGACGGCCCGCCTTGTCCGCGATCACGCCGAGAAACGGCGCCGTCAGCGCCGTCGCGATCCCGGCGATGGTGATCGTCAGACCGGACAAGCTGAGCGCGTCAGCGCCGCCACCGGCCAGCACGGAGGCAAAGTAAGGGGCGAAAATGTAAATGACGATGAGGTTGTAGTAGGGGTTGCGCGCACCTTCGAAGATCGCCCAGGCGAGCCCCTTGATTCCGAACGGGCCGCCGTCAATTACCGGCCGCGCCGAAGTTGCCGGCGCGTCGAGCAACACTTCCGCCATGTAGTATCCTCCCGGCGCAAGTGATCTGCGCGTCTGGACGGGAAGACTATCTCTTCACCGGGAAAGGGGAAGCGCCTTTGATCATTCCCGCGCGTAAGTCTCTCGGTGCCCACCCCTGCCTTACGCCGGTGCCCTCTCGCCGACCATCCAGGCTTGCCGTGCTCAGCTCTCGACCTGCCAGCGTCTGTTGCCGGCTAGAGTTTGCCCGCCAGTTCGCCCGCATACCGGGTTATGTCCCCTGCCCCAAGGCAGACGACCATCGCGCCGGGTTTCGCCAACGGGCGCACCGCATCGGCGAGCCCAGCGAGACTGGTGACCACGCTGGCGCTCTTGTGTCCGTGGCGCCGGATGGAATTCACCAGCGCGTCGCTGGTCACGCCCGGGATCGGTGTCTCGCCCGCCTCATAGACCGGCGCGACGAGCACATGGTCGGCCGCATCGAAACAGGTCGAGAATTCCTCGAACAGGTCGTTGAGGCGCGAATACCTGTGCGGCTGGCAGACCGCGATCAGCGTGCCCTTGCCCAGCATCGCGCGCGAGGCTTTGAGCACGGCAGCGATTTCGACCGGATGGTGACCATAGTCGTCGATGATCTTCACCGGCGCCTTGCCGGCCACCGGCACCCAGTCACCCACCGGCGTGAAGCGCCGTTTCACCCCGCCGAACTTGCCGAGCGCGCTTCGGATCTGCTCGTCGCTGGCGCCGAGTTCCAGCGCGACCGTGATCGCCGCAAGGGCGTTCTGGACATTGTGCTCGCCCGCCATCGGCAGGCTGAGGTCCGCGATCAACCTCGGGCCACCGGAAGCGCGGCGGATTTCGACAGCAAAGTGGGCGCCATTCAGGTCGGTCCGCATGTTCACCGCGCGCACATCTGCCTGCAGGTTGAAGCCATAGGTGATGCGGCGGCGGTCCGTGACGCGTGCGGCGAGCGCCTGCACCTCTGGATGGTCCGTACACAGAACGGCAAAGCCGTAGAAGGGCAGGTTCTCGACAAACGTGTCGAAGGCTTCGCGCAGCCGGTCCATGGTGCCATAATGGTCCATATGTTCGGGATCGATATTGGTGACGACCGCGCAGGTAGGGCTGAGCTTCGTGAAGGTACCGTCGCTCTCGTCGCTCTCCACCACGATCCAGTCGCTCTCGCCCGCCTTGTAGTTCGAACCATAGGCGTGGATGATGCCGCCGTTGATGACGGTCGGGTCGATGCCCGCGCCATCCAGAAGGCAGGCGACAAGCGACGTGGTCGTCGTCTTGCCGTGCGTTCCGGCGACGCAGACCGTGTATTTGAGGCGCGTGATCTCGGCCAGCATGTTGGCGCGCCGCACCACCGGGATACCCGCCGCCCGCGCCGCCTGCACTTCCGGATTGTCGCGCCGGATGGCCGAGGAAATGATCACCGTGCCGGCGCCGGCCACGTTCTCCGGCTGATGGCCGATGAACACTTTCACACCGCGCGCGCGCAGGCGCTCGACATTCGGGCTGTCGGCCACATCCGAGCCTTGCACCTGGTAGCCCATGGTCAGCATCACGTCCGCAATGCCGGACATGCCGATGCCGCCGATGCCGACAATATGCGCCGGGCCGACGGAGAAAGGCGTGGGAGTTGTCATGGCAATGAACTCCTAGATCGTCCGGCGCGTCAGGGACATGATCAGGCCGGCAATCGCCACCAGCAGCATGGCGCCGATGATCAGCGTCAGCGTGCCTTCGTTCACGGCGCCGCTGGCATAGGTTCCTTCGGCTCCGCTGTTCAAGGCTTCGGTATGAGAAAAGAACGACATCCAGAAGATGCCGACCGTGAATCCCCAGGCCGCCGAAAGAAGGCGCGACGAACCCTGGCTCAGCGTCCTAAGGCCGCCCCAGATCAGCGCGCCGGCGGCAATGAAGTCGACGATCCAGAAGGGCCAGGGCTGCCAGTTGCCCCAGTTGCGCACGATTTCGGCAATCGCGAGGAACAGGCCAAAGCCGAGGGCGAGCATGGCGGAGTTGCGGTTCATAGCTCGGCAATCCTCTCGGCCATGTCGGCGAGATCCCGGGCCGCCTCCGGTTTGCCTGCCGATTTTGCCGCCGCTGCGCGGACCTTCAGGTCTTCGGGATCGGACAGCCGGGCCGCAATCAGCGCGCCCAGCAGTTTCGGCGTGACATTCGATTCCAGCACCATGTCGGCTGCCCCCACATCGGTGAGCGCTTCGGCATTGGCGGCTTGATGGTCGTCCATCGCGATGGCGAGCGGAATGAGGATCGACGGACGCCCGACGGACGCGAGTTCGCTCACCGTGCCCGCGCCCGACCGCGCTATCACCAGATGCGCCTCGGCGAGCCGGTCCGGCATATTTGAGAAGAACGGCGCAAGTTCGCTTTCGATCTGGGCCTTGCGGTAGATTGCGCGCACGCCCTCGACCTGCTCCTCCCTCACCTGCTGCACGACCTTGATACGCGCCATCAGGGGCGGGGGCAGCTGCTCGGCAATCGCCAGCGGCACCAGTTCGCCGATGATGCGTGAGCCCTGGCTGCCGCCGGTGATGAAGATGTTGAGCATGCCGTCCATCGGCGGGAAGGGTCTCGTGGCCGCGGCCAGGAGCGGCGCGCGGACTGGATTGCCGACCGCCAGATGTGCGCAGCCCGGCGGCAGGAAATCGAGCCGCGAGAATCCGCTGGCCACCAGCCTGGCATGTTTCGCAAACTGCCGGTTCACCCGGCCGAGCACCGCGTTCTGTTCATGGATGATGATCGGCACACCCTGCCGGCGCGCAGCGGCAAGGGCCGGGAAGGCGGGATAGCCGCCGAAACCCGCCACCAGCGCCGGGCGGTGCTGTTTCAACAGGCGCGAGGCCTTGCCGATCCCGGCATTGATTTTCAGCGCAGCGCCCGGAACCGTCCAGGGCTTGCGGAAATTCGGGGAGGCGGCCTCGATCTCTTCCTTCCAGTCGGCCGGAAAATCGGCGGCATAGCGCAGCCCGCGCGAATCCGAGATCAACGCCGTCTGCCAGCCGCGCGCGCGCAGCTCGTCCGCAAAGGCGCGGGCCGGAAACATGTGACCGCCCGTCCCGCCTGCGGCGAGGACGACCAGTTTCTCTCGTTGCAGTCTAGCCATACGGCCCGCGGCTCCTCGTGCCTTCGCCGCGCACGAGAGCAAGCGCAAGGCCGAGCGTCAATCCCATCCCCACCATGGCGCTGCCGCCATAGGAGATGAAGGGCAGGGTCAGGCCGGTCGGGGGCACGACTGCCAGGTTGACGCCGATGTTCACCGCCGCCTGGATGGCGAACAGCGCAAACAGGCCGGCCGAGGCAGTCCGCGCGAAGCCGTCCTCGATACGGGCAGCAGCCCGGAAACCCCGGATCGCGATCAGGCCGTAGATGGCCATCACCGTCACGATGGCGACAAGACCGAACTCCTCGGCGATCACCGCGAAGATGAAATCGGTGTGCGCCTCGGGGATCTGCAGTTTCACCAGCCCCTCGCCCGGCCCCGTCCCGAACAAGCCGCCGCGCCCGATCGCCTCGATCGTCTTCTCGATCTGGAACGTGTCGACAGAGCTTGGATTGAGGATCGTGTTCACCCGCACCTTCACATAGGGCAGCAGGTTGTAGAGCAGGACCGCCAGCCCTGCCCCGCCCGCCGCAAAGCCGATGATCCAGCGCTTGGGCAAGCCGCTGACAAAGAACGCCGTGAGGAAGGCCATCGACACGAGCGCCGCCCCGCCGACATCCGGTTGCAGGAGGAACAGGCCGAGCGTGACTGCATAGAATAGGAACGAGATGACCGCCCAGGGCGCCGACGGATAGTGCTCGCGCTGTGCCAGCAGCCAGCCGCAGAGTACGATCAGTCCGGGCTTCACGAGTTCGCTGGGCTGGACCGAAAACAGGTTGAAGCGAAACCAGCTCTGCGCGCCGTTCACTTCATGGCCGAAACCGAGGATCGCCGCCATGAGGAGCAGCGCGCCGGTGAAGACGATGATGGCAAAGCGCCTCGCCCATTTGCGCCCGAGCGCGCTGACCGCAAGCATGAGGCCGATGCCGAGCGCGGCATGCGTCGCCTGCCGGTAAACGAAATGATAGGGATCGCTATACCCGATACGGCTCGCAGCGGACGGACCGACCGCCAGCGACATCAACAGGCCGATGGCGGCGAGCAGGGCGATGCCGGCGACGAGCCCCCAATCCAGTGTCCGGCGCCACTCGGTGAACCAGGATGTATCCGAGCGCGAAAGCAGCGGCGCGGCGGAAGTATAGGTCACGCAGACTCCTTCAGCGGTGCGGGCATCATTGCCTTGACGAGGCTGCGAAAGATGTCGCCGCGGTGCTCATAATCCTTGAACTGATCAAAGCTGGCACACGCAGGTGAAAGAAGAATGACCGGCGAGGGGTCGCCGGATGCCCGGGCATCCCGGAATGCCTGGTCGACGGCTCGGTCGAGCGTCCCGCACGCCTGAACCGGAACCTTGCCCTGAAGCGTCGCGGAGAAGGCGCCTTCAGCCTGGCCGATCAGGTAGGCCTTGGCGACATTCCCGAACAGCGGCGCGAGCGGCAAGATGCCTTCGGTTTTCGGCACGCCGCCGGCGATCCAGTAGATATTCTTGAATGCCCGCAGTGCCTGTGCGGCGGCCTCGGCATTGGTTGCCTTGGAATCGTTGACGAAGCGTACGCCCTCGATGGCGCCGACATTCTCCATCCGGTGGGCAAGCCCCGGGAAGGATTTCAGGCCCGCCATGATCGTTGCGGGGTCGAGTCCCAGCGCGCGGCAGGCCGCATACGCCGCCGCCGCGTTCTGGAAATTATGACGCCCCTGCAGTGCCGGGCAATCCTCGAGCTTGCCGATGAACTCGGCCTTGCCGTTGAGGTTGTCATACAGGCGGCCCTCGACCGCGCTGACACCCTTGCCGAGCGTATAGGTCGAGGAAATCTGGGCGACGCGCTGCGGCCCGCTGGCGGCGAGGCCGATCGCCATCGACTGGGTATAGATGTCATCGAACCCGATGACCGCGAGATCTTGCTGCGTCTGGTTCTGGAGTATCCGCATCTTGGCGGCCTGATAGCCGTCCATGCCGCCATGCCGGTCGAGATGGTCCGGCGACAGGTTCAGCATCACCGCCACATTGCAGCGCAGGCTTTTTACGAGGTCGAGCTGGTAGGAGGAGAGTTCCAGAACATAGATCGCGTTCGAGTGAAGCGAAGCGAGATCGAGCACGCCGGTGCCGATATTGCCGCCGACGCGCACATCGCGGCCCGCTTCCTTCAGGATGTGACCGATCAGCGTGGTGGTCGTCGACTTGCCGTTGGTGCCCGTGATGCCGACGACTTTCGGACGGCCGCGCTCGGGCAGCGCCTGAACGGCGCGCGCGAAGAGTTCCATGTCCCCGATCACCGGCACGCCGGTCATCTCTGCCATGCGCACGAGGCGGTGAGGCTGCGGGAACCTGTAGGGAATGCCCGGCGAGAGGACCAGCGCGGCGAAGGTCTGCCAGTCCCGCTTGTTGATGTCCGACAGGGCAATGCCGGCGGCTTCGGCCTTGGCGCGTGTCTCCTCGTTATCATCCCACGCATGGACGCGCGCGCCGCCGGCCTTCAGGGCCAGCGCGGCGCTGAGACCTGAGCGGCCTAGGCCGTACACAGCAACGTCTCGTCCAGCGTATTCAGAAATCCGGATCATCGCGCGCGCTTCACCTCAGTTTGAGGGTGGCAAGGCCCGCGAGGGCGAATAGGACGGAGAGGATCCAGAAGCGGACGACGACGCGCGTCTCCGGCCAGTTCTTCTTTTGGAAGTGATGGTGCAGCGGCGCCATCAGGAAGATGCGCTTGCCCTCCCCGGTCAGGCGTTTGGTGATCTTGAACCAGCCGATCTGGGTGAGCACCGACAGCGCCTCGAGCACGAACAGGCCGCCGATCACGACCAGCGCGAACTCGTGCTTGGTCGCCACGGCGACGACACCCAGCATGGCGCCGAGGCCGAGCGAGCCGGTATCGCCCATGAAGACCTTGGCGGGGTAGGCGTTGTACCAGAGGAACCCCATGCCTGCGCCGATCATCGCGCCGAGCACGACCGCAAGTTCCCCGGCGCCCGGCGCAAACTGGATGCCGAGATAATCCGCGAAGACGAAGTTACCGGTGAGGTAGGCGATCATCGCATAGGCGGCGGCGGCGAACGTCATCGGCACGATCGCGAGGCCGTCGAGCCCGTCCGTGAAGTTCACGGCATTGGCGGCGCCGACAATCACGATCATGCCGAACAGGATGAAGAAGCCTCCGAGGGGGAGGAAGTAGTTGTTGACGAAGGGCACTGCGACGCCGCCGGAGAAATCCGGATCGGCCGGCTCGACCGAGGTTTGCGGCGCGAGGGTTGCGATCCACTCGGCGAGCGGGTTGAGCGGCCCCCATTGGGCATGGCCGGCCGGCGTGTGGGCACCGTGCAGGCCCATAATGATCGCGCACGCGAGAGCGGCAATCGCGAACCCGGCGAGCAGGCGCGCCCCGGCCGAGACGCCGTCAGTCGATTGTTTGGTGACCTTTGCGAGGTCATCCAGGAAGCCGAGGAAAGCATAGGAAAAAGTCACGGACAGCGTGACCCAGACATAGGGGTTTGTCAGGTTGCCCCAGAGCGCGACCGCCACGATGAGGCCCACCCAGATCAGCAGGCCGCCCATGGTCGGCGTACCGGTCTTCGACATCTGCGCTTCCAGTGACAGGTCGCGGATCGGCTGACCCTTGCCCTGGCGGGCGCGCAGCATGTTGATCATCGCATCGCCGAAGAAGGCCGTGATCAGGAAGGCCGTCACAACCGCGGCGCCGGTGCGGAAGGTGATATAGTTCAGAAGATTCAAAGGGCCGCTTGGCGCGGCGAGCCATTCATACAGCATCAGCTTACCCTCGCGGGCCCTTCTGGCCCGCTTTCCATCTTGCCCAAAACGGCCTCAGCGCTCCATTGGCGCAAGCGATCCGCTAACCGTCCCATCCCGGAGGCATTCGACCCTTTGATCAAGAGAAGATCACCGTCCTTCAGCGCTTTTTGCAGTTGATTCCACAACTCATCCGCCGACGGAGCAGATGCCTGCGGAAAGCCGGGAGGCAGCGCTTCCGCGAGGACACGCATGTCGGCGCCGGCGAGGAAAACGCCCTCGACTCCGGCTTCTATGATCGGGCCTGCCAGCGCGCGGTGCTCGTCGGTTGAAGATGCCCCGATTTCGCGCATGTCGCCGAGTGCGGCGAGGCGGCGGCCGCCGGTACGTTCGCCCAGTGATTTCAAGGCCGCGCGCATGCTTGCGGGGTTGGCATTATAGGCATCGTCGATCAGCGTGAACGCGCCGCCATCGGGCAGGGCCAGCGTCTCCGCCGTTCCGCGCCCTGGCGGCGGGGCATAACCGGAAAGCGCCTCCGCGCAATCGGCAACCGAGCGTCCGGTCTGGGTGGCTGCGAGCAGGGCGGCGGCCACGTTCGACGCCCAATGCCCGCCGACAGCGTTCACCGAGACGGTGGCCGAACGCCCGACCACATCCACCGTGATCCGGCTGGTGCGGCCATTCGTTTCATAGGCCGTGATCCGCGCTGTTGCGTCTTCCGAGCGACCGAAGGTTTCGACATTCCCGGTTGGGCAGAGTTCGCGGGCCCGTGCGGCGAGGAAATCGAGGAATGCGTCTTCTGCCGGCAGGATGATCGTGCCGCCCGCTTCGAGGCCGGAGAAGATGTCCGCCTTCTCCCGCGCAATCGCCTCGACCGAGCCAAGGCCTTCGAGATGCGCGGCGGCGACGCAGGTGATGAGCCCGATCTGCGGGCGCACCATCTGGCTGCGCGGCGCGATCTCTCCCGGCGTGTTCATGCCGATCTCGAACACGGCGCGCTGTGTCTCTGCCGGCATCCGCGCCAGCGTCAGCGGCACGCCCCAATGATTGTTGAAACTCTTGGCACTCGAATGCGCCGGTCCGAACGCGGCATAGATCCGCGCCAGCATTTCCTTCACGGAGGTCTTGCCGGCCGAACCGGTCACCGCCGTTCGGATGGCGCCGCAGCGGATGCGCGCGGCGATGCCCATCGCCGTCAGTGCCTCAAGCACATCGTCCACCTGCACCGCTGGCCCGCCGGTCACCGGCTTCGACACCAGCGCACCCGCCGCACCTGCCTTGAACGCAGCCTCCACGAAATCATGTCCGTCGCGCTGGTCCGTCAGCGCCACAAAGAGATCGCCCGGCTGCAGCGAGCGCGTATCGATCGACACCCCGCCCGTCACCGGGAACGGCGCCGTCGCGCTGCCGCCGGTGGCGAGTTCGATGTCTTCGGACGTCCAGAGGGGAGCACTCATGCCCGCGCCCCTGCGAGCGCGGCCAGCGCTTCATCCTGGTCGGAGAAGGGAAAGATATCATTGCCGATGATCTGGCCCGTCTCATGCCCCTTGCCGGCAATCACCAGCGTGTCGCCCTTCTTCAATTCGCGAATGACGGTGCGGATGGCTTCCGCGCGGTCACCGATCTCGCGCGCACCCTTTGCACCGCCAAGTACCGCCGCGCGGATCCTCGCCGGATCTTCCGAGCGCGGATTATCGTCGGTGACGATCACGTCGTCTGCCTGCCGGCTAGCAATCTCGCCCATCATCGGACGCTTCTTCGCATCCCGGTCACCGCCGCAGCCGAAGATCACCTTCAGCGACCCGGCGGTGTGCGGACGCACCGCACGCAGCAGCACGTCGAGCCCGTCGGGTGTATGCGCGTAGTCGACGAACACTGCCGCGCCGGTCTCGGTCTTGCCGACGAATTCGAGCCGGCCCTTGACCGGCTTAAGGGTTGCAAGCCCCTCGGCCACGGCCGGGAATTCCATGCCCAGCGACAGGCAGATTGCGGCCGCCGCGAGCGCGTTCAGCGCCTGGAACTCTCCGATCAGCGGCAGTTCGACCGGCTTCTGCTCGACATCGCGCCAGTAGAGGAACAGCGACTGGCCCGCCTGCTTCGGCATCAGCTCGTCGATCCAGAGATCCTCACCGCGCCAGCCGAACGACACGACCTGCAAGCCCGCCCCGCGCGCCGCGTTCTCGAATTCGTCCCGCTGCGGACTATCGGCATTGACGATCGCCGGAATGCCTTTCGGCGCCAGCGAAGTGAACAGGCGCAACTTCGACTTGAGGTATTCTTCCATTGAGCCGTGATAATCGAGATGGTCCTGCGTGAAGTTCAGGAAGCCGACCGCCGACAGATCGACCCCGTCGAGCCGGTGCTGCTCCAGCCCGTGGCTCGAGGCCTCCATCGCGCAGTGCGTCACACCCTGCCCGGCCAGCGCCGAAAGTGTCTCGTGGATCGTCACCGGGTCCGGCGTCGTGTGGCCGACATCGACCTTGCCTTTCGGCCCGATGGCCCCCAGCGTCCCCATCGAGGCCGCCTTCAGGCCGGCCCGGCTCCAGATCTGGCGCGCGAAATCGACGGTCGAGGATTTGCCATTGGTGCCGGTGATGGCGACGACCGTTTCCGGTTGCGCAGCGTGAAAACGTTTGGCG
>JBGTKE010000220.1:0-3097 GCA_041744775.1 Hyphomonas sp.
CCGAAAGTGCCGATCATCTACCAGGTCGATCGTTCCCGCGATGGCGGCAGCTTCACGACCCGCCGCGTCGTCGCCGTCCAGCACGGCCAGCAGATCTTCAACCTCGCCGCCAGCTTCCACGTCGCCGAAGCGGCCTGGCACCACCAGCACGAGATGCCGAAGGTGATAGGCCCGGACGAAGTCGAAGACCGCGCCGAATGGCGCAGGCGCTTCGCCGAGAAACTGCCCGAGCGCCACCGCGGCCATTTCCTCCGTCCACGTCCCATCGAGATGCGCGAGATCGACCCGCTGCATCCGCTCAGGCCCGCCATCGCCAGCGACCAGCAAGACCTCTGGTTCCGCGTCGCCCGCCCGATCGACGAAGCGCCCTGGCTCCACCATTGCCTTCTCGCCTATGCCTCCGACATGGCTCTCCTCGGCACCGGCAACCGCCCCCACGGCGTCTCCTGGATGACCGGCGAATTGATGTCCGCCAGCCTCGACCACGCCATGTGGTTCCACGCGCCGATCAAGTTCGACGACTGGCACCTCTACTCGATGGACAGCCCCTATGCCGGCGGCGGGCGCAGCTTCAACCGCGGCAAGGTCTTCGACGCAGCCGGCAACCTCGTCGCCTCCGTCGCCCAGGAAGGCCTGATGCGCAAAGTCATCCGCAAACCAAAGGACTGACCCTCTTCCTCTCCCTCTGCACAATCCCCATATGTCGTCATCCCGGTTTCGCCGCAGGCGAAGACCGCAGGCCCGGACTGTCCCTCGTGAAGGCGATGACAAACCGTCACCGGATGAGAAAAAAACGATAAGAAATGAGAATCCCTGAGAGAAATTCGTCCTCTCCTGTGCATTGATTGCATACGGATGAAACAGGTTTCTGGGGATTGGCGCGCTCACTACCCCTGACTTGCGCCTACAAAATCCACCCGGCCAAAAACATAAAATCCAAATCCCTCAAGCCGTTATGAAATACCCGGCCATTCCTTGCGCTACACCTCCGTGCACGGAGTTATACTCCCTGCATGGTCAAAACAGAAAATTCCCAAACAAAAGCCCATCACCTCCCATTGCTCCGCAATGCCCCCCTCTCCCGTCCCGGGAGAGGAGGGGCCCACGAGCGAAGGTCGTGGGAGGTGAGGGTCTTCGCCAAACAATGCAAACCCCGCAGGCACCCAAAGAGAGCCGCGCCCTACGTCACCGACCCATACTCCGCGCCCGCATCTTCGAACCAGTCCCGCCAGAAGGCCTTCACCTCGCCCAAAGGCAGCGCATATTGCTGCCGCGGCACAATCCGCGCGACCACTTCGACACCGCCCAGCCCGGCCCGCATGTCGGCCAGCCGCGACGCCTCCCAGGCGGCGGTATCGGCGCCGCTCTTGTACATCGAGAAGCCCGGCGAATGCTGCATCAGGTCAGACACGAGGATCAGCCGGCGGACCGGCACATGGCCCTGGAAATCCGGCCGGTCGGCCAGCGTGTACATCGCCTCCATCAGCGGCGAGCTCGGCGCCACGGTGTCCCGCAGCGACTCGTCCGCCTGCAGCATCAGCGGCGCATGGAATTTCCGCTCCCAGGCCGCCGCAATCATCTTCGGGTTCTGGAAGATCGGGTTGGATTCCGCCGCACTGCCCGGCGAGCAGCCGGTGAACACCTGCAGCGGGTCATATGGCGAAGCCGAGTTCGGCACGACCAGCGTCAGGCGCCCATGCCGCGGCAGGCTGCGCGCCTCGCCGTCGAGCAGCGTGCGCACCCAGTCGAGATCGGTCGCGTTGAACGGATCAGACTGGTCGACCAGCACGATCGTATGCACCGGGTCTTCGCGGTCCAGCTTGCAGCCCGTCTCCGGATCCGTCGCCGGCGGCTGGTGGATGGCGGCCGCCGCGAACAGTCCGAACACGGAGGTCAGCATCAGCGCAATCGCGCTGCGCCAGAACCAGGGGCCTCTTTCTCTGCGTCGCGGCATGGCCTATCCCGTCCTCTTGGCATCGCCGGAGGCCTTCGCCTCCCGGACCCGGCCAATCTCGTCGGCCACCTTCTTCTCGATAGACGACAGGCCTTGCTGCACGTGCTGGATATGCGTCTCCAGCCATTCGCGCGTCAGGTTCAGCGCCGTCACGTTCTGGTCGATCACCTTGATCGCCGCATTCGCCTGCGCGCGTTCCTTCGCATAGTCGAAGGGCGGCAGTTGCGGCGTGATGATCTCGTCGAAATAGGCCGGGCAAGACGCCTGCTCGCCGAGCTTGTCACGCAGCGAATTGCGCATGCGCCGGTGCGCCTGCCGGTAAGCCACTTTCAAGCCCCGCTCCTGGTCCGCCGCCTTGGCGGCAATCGCCACCGCAATGTCGCGGCGCGATTCCAGCAGGTTCATCGCCTTCTCGATTTCGCGCTTTGCCATCGCATGCCGCGACAGCTGCGTCTCGAACCACATCCGGCTCGCCGAGAAATATCCGGACAGATCCCCCCGCAAATCCTCGCGCAATTGCTGGCGATGCTCGTACGCCTTGCGCTCCTTGCGCCAGACCCGGCCATAGCCCGGATAAGGATCGGAAATCCGGTCATAGCCTTCATACACCGCGAGGGCAAAAACCGTCAGCCCAAGGATCAGCAGCGCGAGCGCCACGAAACTGTCAAAGCCGATGATGTTCGGGAACATGCCGCGCACCACCAGCCCCGGCGGGATCTGGAACATCGAGAATTCCGCCAGCGTCCCGGCTGCTTCGGCGGCGATCAGGCCCTGCTCCACCGCGTCCCGGAAATGCGCCACGAAGAAGTTGAGGAAGATGCCCGCGAGGATGCAGACCCCCGCAATCACCCCGCCCGCCACCTTCGCCGGCATCGCCGGATGGTTGAGGTATCGCAGGCCCAGGAAGCCCGCCGTCACGCCGAACAATACGTTCACGGCCGAAACCCCGAACGCCACAAGCAGCCCGCCAAGCAGGCCGGCGCTCTGTGCATCCTTGAACAAGAGCGCATTGAACGCGCCTTCCACCAGCATGATGAACACGAGAATGGCGATCGCCTGTTCCACGTTCTTCTTGATATCCGGCGTGCGCTGGCCGATCCCGGCGCCGTGCCGCTCCTTGAACGATTGCAGCTCGATGATCGC
>JBGTKE010000221.1:0-7616 GCA_041744775.1 Hyphomonas sp.
GAAGGACCTGCCGGAAATGTCGCGCGGCAAGGGCAACAAGCTGCAATCCTATAGCGGCAAGTCCGAACTCGCCGATCTCATCACCTTCGACAAGCGCGACGGCCTGATCGTCATGACCGGCGGGCGCCACCGCGCCTTCGAGGAATGGAAAAGCTGGCGCGGCACGCGGGCCCAGGCCGGCAAGGTCGTGCCGAAGGGCTTCCCGAGAGGCGGGACGTTTTCGGGATGAGGTTTCGCGACCTTTAAGCCCCTTCTCCCTTGGGAGAAGGGGTGGGGGATGAGGGGGATCTACATTTGGGCTAGAGTCAGTTCGCGAGGGCGAAATGACCAAGAAACCCATCATCTACCATGCAAGGAAATTGCGGCAGGCAGCGAATGCGCCGGAGGACTGGGCGTGGCAGGTTCTGCGGTCACTGAGGCAATACGGTTTTCCCGTGCGGCGGCAGCATCCGGTCGGTCCGTATATAGTCGATTTCGCGATCCAGAAGGCGAAGTTGGTCATTGAGATTGATGGCGGCGTGCATCATCTGGAGGACGCGTTGTCGCGGGATGTTGAGCGGCAAACCGGGATTGAGCGGCTGGGATGGCGTGTTGTCAGGATCGACGCGCACGCGGCGATGGATGCCGATTATGTGATGAGGATAGCTACAGAGGCGCTGGGGATTTGAGCGGTGTTCCGCTGTCGGGGTTGAAGTTTGCCCGGGCTGTTGCGCCCCCTCACCCCCAACCCCCTCTCCCTGAAGGGAGAGGGGGCTTGAAGGGTAGAACACACTAAAGCCGCCCAACCACATCCGTCATCAGCGGTCCGATCTCCGTGTTGACCACAAGGTCCGCATACGGATCCTGATCGGTCTCTTCGCGGTTGATGATGGCGAGTTGGGCGCCGAGTTTCTTGGCGAGGAGGGGGATGCCCGCCGCCGGATAGACGACAAGCGACGAGCCGAGCACCAGCATCAGATCGCAGAGCGAGGCTTCCTCGCTGGCCCGTTCCATCTCCACTTCGGGCATGGCCTGGCCGAAGGAGATGGTCGCCGTCTTGATCAGGCCGGTGCAGAAGATGCAGGTGATGTCCTCATCCGCTTCCCAGCGGGGACGCAGGTCTTCGATCTCGTAGCGTTTGCCGCAGTTGAGGCATTTGGCATAGCTCGCGTTCCCGTGGATCTCGATCACCTGCCAGTCCGGCACGCCGGAATCCTGGTGCAGGTTGTCAACATTCTGCGTGATGACGCTGGCGATCTTGCCCGCTGCGACGAGTTCGGCAATCGCGTAGTGCCCGGCGTTCGGCTCGGCGCCGGTCCAGCCGGCGGTCTTGTTGAACACGCGCGTCCAGGCAACGCGGCGCACCTCGCG
Organism: Hyphomonas sp.; assembly: GCA_041744775.1. GTDB lineage: Bacteria > Pseudomonadota > Alphaproteobacteria > Caulobacterales > Hyphomonadaceae > Hyphomonas. The sequence continues at coordinate 1,351 of JBGTKE010000221.1, forward strand.
CGAGGCGACGAAGTCCTGGAACATGATCGGCTTCATCTTCGACCACACGCCGCCGGGCGAGCGGAAATCCGGGATGCCGCTTTCGGTCGAGATGCCCGCGCCAGTGAAGACGGCGACGCGGTGCGCGCTGCGGATCATGTGGACGAGGAGGTCGGCGTCAGTCATGCCACCAGACTAATTCGTTTGGCGGAAACTTCTAGCGATACATCCCATCCCGCAGATTGATGCCGTGCTCGACCCACATCTTCATCGCGCAAATCATCTGAGACCAGCCCATGCAGTTGCCATAGGAGGCTTTCAAGCCGCTCGGCGTCTCGCGCCAGCCTTCTTCGGCGATGGAGACCAGCGTGCGACCGTCGCCGATATCCTCGAAGCGCATCGTCACGGTGGTCCTGTAGCCCGCGTTAGCTGTCATGGCCTCTTCGCCGTCGGCAGGGCCGTCCTCATTGGCGTCCCATTGCAGGATGATGCGGCGGTTCTTCTCGACCTCGACGACCTCGACCGGAAAGGCGCCGGGAAAGTCGTGGAAATCCCACATCACGGTCGCGCCGGTCTCGAGCCGGCCCCTGGCGCCGCCGGTGGTGAAATAGCCGGAGAGCTTCTCGGGATTAACGACCGCCTCGAACACTTCGTCGACCGGGCGGGCGATGCGGCCGCTGACTTCGAATTTCAGGTCCATGGCCGTCTCCCGGGCTTGCGTTCCGTTTCATCATGTTATAAAAATATAACATGTCAAGCGCTCTCACAGAAACTCGCGAAGACTTGGTGTTCAAGGCGCTCGCCGCGCCGGTACGCCGGGCGATCCTCGACGCGCTGAAGGACAATCCGCAGACGACGGGTCAGCTGTGCGCGCGCTTTCCGGCGCTGGACCGGTGCACGGTGATGCAGCACCTGAAGGTGCTGGAGACAGCAGATCTCGTGATCGCCCACAAGGTGGGCCGGGTGCGCTGGAACCATCTCAATGCGCTGCCGTTCAAGGCCATCCATGACCGCTGGATCGGCCCCTATGCAGCGCAGGCAGTGGACCGGCTGGCGGAGATGAAAGCGGGACTGGAGGCGATTGGCGCGGCTGCGAAGCCATAGGGTTGCGGATCAGCCGCCCCGCCGCTAGGCCTAGGGCTGCAAATCCATGGAAGGGCTCCCCATGAACCTGGTACTTATTGTCCTGGCGGTGATCGTTGCGATCATCGGCCTGATCATCCTCATCTACAACGGCCTCGTGATGAAGCGCCAGCGCGTCAACCAGGCCTTCGCCGATGTTGATGTGCAACTGAAACAACGCCAGAACCTGATCCCGAACCTCGTCGAAACCGTCAAGGGCTACGCGGCGCACGAGCAGGAAACCTTCCAGCAGGTCATCGCCGCGCGCAACGCCGCTCAGGCGGCGAATACGGCCGGCGACATGGCGCGGGCCGAAGGCGCCCTGACCCAGGCGCTTGGCAAGTTGTTCGCCCTCGCCGAAGCCTATCCGGACCTCAAGGCCAACACCAACTTCCTGCAGCTGCAGAGGGAGCTGTCGTCGATCGAGGACAAGCTCGCCGCGGCGCGCCGGTTCTACAATTCGGCAGTGCAGGACTACAACACCGCCCGCGAACAGTTCCCGGGCTCGATCGTCGCCGGCAGCTTCAATTTCGAAAGCCGCGAATTCTTCGATGTCGGCGCCGACAGCCGCGCCGCGCTGGAAGAGCCCCCGGCGGTCAGTTTCAAGAAAGACTGATTCGTGATAGACTGACGCCCAGTCCGGGTGGTCAGCATGAAAAATCCAACGCTCCTTGTTGCGGCGGGCCTCATCGGGCTCGCGGCTTGCGCATCCGCCGGCGGCGCGCCGCAGGTGAAATGGAGCGCATCCAGCTGGAACGGTCTCGCGCCGCAGACCCTCGGCACGGACAATTTCAATTTCTTCGCCGCGCCGATGGACGGGCAGGGCTTCAAGCTGAAGCTGTCACTGGTCACCGATGGCAGTTTCCGGGTGCAGGAAGGCGAGGACACGTTGCCGGCTGAATTGGAACATGCCGCGCGCGAGGCTGCGCCGGAAGGCTGTAGCTTCATCGCCCTGACGCGCACGGAGGATGGCGGCGCCGAAGCAGATTATGACTGCCCCTGAGGCGGGGCACTGGACGAACCGGACGATTTCGGGTGAGCATGAACGCCTGATCCGGAAAGGATGCTGAGCCATGCGTTTCACTCTTGTTTTTGCTGCCGCTGCCCTGTTCGTCACGGCCTGTTCGCCCAAGACCGAGACGGCCTCTCCCCAAGAGCCGATGACGGTCGAGAAATCGAGTGTCCAGACGCCGGTGCCGTCTGAGGCGCCGGAGCCCACGCTGGACCCTACCGAGCTTGATCTCTCCAGGATCGCGCTCGCGATGCGTATCCCGTCCGCTTTCCGGGCCTATGATGACGGCGCCTACCTGCAGATCAACGTCATCAGCCCGCGCATTGGCGTCGATATTGCCGAGCGCTTTCCGCTCACCGCGTCGCTGGGATTCGACAGTTCTTTCCTCGCGTCGGAAGCGCGCGATGGATTTTCGATCTGGACCTATGCGACCAGTCCGGAGGACCGCCCCCGCCTCGCCGCGCTCAGCCAGGAACTCGTCCGCCTGAAGATGGAAGCTCCCGGCGAGAACGAGCTGACCTTTGGCGCGATCGCGCCCGGTTGCTGGAACGAGCCGGCACAGACGCCCGGCAGTCTCGCGCGCACGCTGTATATCCGGGTGGTCCCTGAAGAGGATTTCCAGGTGTTCGTGCCGGAACAGATCCTCACCCAAGGCGACCTGCCGGGCATCGAAAGCTTCTGGGGCGCCTGTGCGGAGTAGTGGACCCGCTTTTCGGAGTGTCGCGCTTTAGCCCTAAGCGGACATCCTCCGGCAACAAGAGTTAGACGCGGGCCTCCAGGATCATGTTGAACGGACCTTCCGTCGCCCTTCGCACGTGCGTGAATCCTCCTGCACGAATGACCTCGGTCAGCTTTGCCTCACCCGCCTGCGCGCCCAACCCTTCAGCCACTTCCTGATCCAGCGATGTCGGAACACAGATCATTGTCGACGCGTTGTAGTAAAGGCGTCCCACGGGGTTCATGTTGTCCTTCGCCCGGTCGCCGGCGATCGGCTCGACGATCATCCAGGTCCCGTCCTTCCTGAGGATGCGCCGCATGTGAGCGGCGCAGCCCCTCGGGTCTCCCATGTCGTGCAGACAATCGAAGGAGGTCACGAGGTCGAAGTCCGTTTCCTTGATTTCTTTTGCGCTAGCTGCCTCGAAGCGGACGCGATCACCCATGCCATGCTCCTCGGCGTGCCGGCGCGCCTCGTGCACCGAAGGCTCATGGAAATCGTAGCCGATGAACTGGCTGTTCGGAAAAGCTCGCGCCATCAGCAGGGTCGAGAAGCCAACACCGCAACCAACATCGGCAACCTTTGCGCCGGACTCAAGTTTTGCTGATGTGCCCTCAAGCGCCGGTAGCCAGTTCTGCACTATGTTGTTCACGTAGCCGGGCCGGAAGAACGCACCAGTCGCGCAGAATAGGCAACCCGCCGTGTCGCCCCAGCGTACACCCGCGCCCGTGCGAAACGATTGCTCGACCTTTGGCTCGCCTTCGATCATTGCGGCCACGAGTTCGAATGCTCCCGCCAGGTAGACGGGACTGTCCTTCAGGGCGAAGACCATGGCTTGCTCGGGTGATAGACTGAACTTCTCGGTTTCGGATTCGTAGTCGATGAACCCGTTAGCAGCTTGGGCTAGGGCCCATTCGCGGACATATCGCTCGGTCAGACCACCCGCCCGCTTTGCCAGTTCGGCGGCCGTCGCTGGCCCGTCGCGATGCAGGGCGTCGAACAGACCGAGTCTCAGCCCGATGCGAACGGTCGGCACACTGAATGCGCCCCCAAGATCACCCAGCATCTTGCCAACGAACTCATTCAGTTTGTTCTCATCGAGCTGTGCCATAGGCGTTCTCCCAGCGTGATTGGACAAGCGTACCTCGTCTGGTGAGGCTCAAGTATGGAAGTAGCCTCGCATCTCTTTGATTCGCCCATCAGGCGCGTGATCATATGTATCGATGCCTTCCATGCGCACGGCCTCGCCCGAAGATGAGCGACCGGTCACGGTCCACTTCGCAGCGGTGCTGTTGCCGCACTCAGTAATGAACTCAATGGAGGTTTGAATTTCGGAGAACCCGGCAAGCAGGCCTTCCATAAACCGCCGCCGCTCGTCATTCGTCCGCAGTGGGGGCTGGTCAGCCGGGTCGTAAGCGATGCCGCCGTCTGCAAAAGTCGACAAGTAGCCGTCAACATCCCTTTTTGCGATGCTGGTCCAAAAACGGCGAACCATTAGAAGATTTTGCTCGGACATTCGCTCATCCTCTCCATAGTCCCAACGGAACCGTATGAACCGCGACCAAGGCGCGAGAGACTGGAATACACTCGGCGAACTTAACATTACCTACCGGGCCGGGCAATGCTCGAAGATGCCGAGGGGTTTTTCAACACAATCGGCGATTCACTGCCGTTCCGATTGAGTTTGAACCTTGGGCCTCAGCGCCGCGGCTGCGCCTTGAACCACGGTTCCAGCCGGGCCAGTGCCTCGATGATTTCCGGAGTCGAAAGCGCGAACGAGAAGCGCATGAACCGGTGGCCATCGATGGGGTCGAAATCGACGCCCGGCGCGGTCGCCACACCCGTCTCTTCCAGCAGCTTCATGCAGAAGCCGAGGCTGTCATCGGTAAAGCGCGAGATGTCGGCATAGATGTAGAAGGCGCCGTCCGGCGGCGCGATACGCTCCAGGCCGAGGCGCGGCAGCGCGTCCAGCAGCAGGGCGCGGTTGGCGCAGTAGACTTTGACATGGCCGTCCAGTTCCGCGCGGCTGTCCATCGCGACGAGGCCGGCATGCTGGGCGAGCGAGGGGGCGGTGAGAAACAGATTGCCGATATAGGCGCCGGTGCGCCGCGCGCCGTCTTCCGGCGAGACGAGCCAGCCCAGCCGCCAGCCCGCCATCGAGAAGTATTTCGAGAAACTGTTGACGATGTAGGCTGAGGGTTCGAACTCGAGCATCGAATGCAGCTTCGGGCCGTAGGTGAGGCCGTGATAGATCTCGTCCGAGATGATCCGTGCACCGATCTTGCGTGCAGCATCCGCGATGGCGGAAAGCTCTGCCGCCGGGATAATCGTGCCGGTCGGGTTCGCCGGGCTCGCGAGGATTATGCCTTGCGGCGCAGGGTCCAGCGCGGCCAGCGCCGCCGCCGTAAGCTGGAATCTCTCGGCCTCGCCGCAGGCGACCTCCACCGGCTCGAGGTTCAACGCGCGGACCGTGTTGCGATAGGCGACATAGCCCGGCCGCGCGAGGGCGATCCGGTCGCCCGGTCTAAATGCGCTTGCCAGCGCCAGAACCAGCGCCGGCGAGGCGCCGCAGGTGATGGCGATGCGGCGCGGGGCGACATCGACGCCGTAGGTCTCGCGGTAATGCCGCGCGATACGCGCCTTCAGCGGCACGCTTTCCCAATAGCCCATCGCTTCGCTGTCGAGCACGCCGTGCGCGGCCGCGATGGCGGCCTGCGGCGCGCCGGTCGACGGCTGGCCGAATTCCATGTGGAAGATGCGGGTACCTGCCGCTTTCAACTCGTGCGCACGGCGGCTGATGGCGATTGCCTGGAACGGCGCAATGTCCTGGCCCATTGCCTACCTCGCCGCGATCGAGGGCAGCCATGTGGCGATCCCCGGCACGGCGGCGACGAGTGCAATCAGCAGCAATTGCAGCCCGATGAAGGGCACGGCGCCCCGCCAGATCTGCAGCGTCTCAACTTCCGGCGGCGCAGCGCCGCGCAGGTAGAACAGGGCAAAGCCGAAGGGCGGTGTCAGGAAGCTGGTCTGCAGATTGACCGCCATCAGGATCGCCAGCCAGACCGGGTCGCACCCGAGCAGGATCAGCGGCGGCGCCACCAGCGGCACGACCACAAAGACGATCTCGATGAAGTCGAGGAAAAATCCGAGTACGAACATGACCAGCATCGTGGCGGCGAGTGCGCCCCATTTGCCGCCGGGCACGGCGTGCAGGATCTCGGCAATCAGGTCGTCGCCGTCAAAGCCCCGGAAGACGAGGCTGAACAGGGACGCGCCGATCAGGATCAGGAAAACCATCGAGGTGATGTGCGCGGCGCTTTTCAGGGCGGGTTTCAGTTGCGCCACCTTGCGCAGCACGAGCAGCCCCGCACACAGCGAGGCTGCGAACACGAGGCAGGCGAGCGCCGTGATCGCCATGCCGGCCGCTGCGGCGCCGGA
>JBGTKE010000222.1:0-2042 GCA_041744775.1 Hyphomonas sp.
GACTTTGCGGCCTGGCTGGCGATATTCACGATCCGCCCACCCTTGCCTTGCTTGACCATTCGCTCGGCGGCGGCCTTCAGACCGAAGAATGCCCCGGTGAGGTTGACGTCGATCACGGCGCGCCAGTCTTCCTCGCTGACCTCGAGCAATGGCTTCATGATATAGCCGATGCCGGCATTGTTCACCCAGATATCGAGCGATCCGTGCGTGTCAGCCGCGTGGCCTGCGAGGGCCCTTACGTCTGCAAGATTGCGCACGTCGCAGGTGAAGGTCGAGACGGCGACTCCGGCGCCGCGCAGTTCCTGCGCAATCGATTCCATCTCTTCGGTGGTGCCGATATGCGCCGCGCCGGTGGCGGCGTCCCGCGGCGTTCCGATGTCGGATATCACAATGTTTGCGCCGTCCTGCGCAAGACGCCGGGCAATTGCCTCGCCAAGGCCCTTGCGGCGCCCCGAGCCTGTAATGACGGCGGTCTTGCCCGCAAGCGGCCTGGTCACGCGCGCAGCCTCCTCACCCGAGTTTGTCCGTCAGGATAAACGACAGGTCCGCCGCCATCGCCTGGAATTCGCCAGCGATCGCCTGCATGGTCTCGGTCGAGACCTCGCTGCCGAACACGCCCATGTCGCTGACGTCGATGATCTCGATATACTGGTAGGGAGGCGGTGCATCTGTGCCGAGGAGGCCTGCGGATCTGAACACGGCAAACGAGTCGACCGATTTCAGCCCGTTGACGGTTGGAATATCCTTTGTCCGGGCCCAGTTTTCGTAGTCGGAGACGGAAATTCCGGGTTTGAGATTGAAAAGTGCGACAATCTTGGTGCTCATGTCCGTAACCTTCCCTATGGCGCTCCGGTGCAAATGATATATCTTTTAGGCTGAGGTCAATTGAGAACTTGCCTGCTCGACGAAGGAAATGAAGCCATGGCCGCTACGCACCGCACCAGGAAGGCAAACACGATGCCGCCCGCCAAGACAGAACTTCCCCCTTCCCGGCGCCCCTATGATGGGCCGCCCGATTACCGGGTCGTCGGGCGTCACGGCGTCTATCCCGAAACCAGTCACGACGAGATCGCCCGGTTCAATTTTCTCGCCCATATGAACCGTCATCTTTCGACCCATCTGATGCCGGGTGTCGCGGAAGCCTTCGAGGCGCGGGTAAAGCCTGCTTTCGAAAGTTTGGAGGGGCGCAGTTTCGAAGACCGCCATGAAGTCCGCAAGGCACTCTCGCGTGACCCTTACTGGCAATGGTGGTCGATGCTGCGCCGCGCAACGATGGAGACCCGCCAGCAAGCCGGACGCTGGGTGACGCTGCGCCAGGCCGAATCGCTGAACGAAAAAGTCCGCCTCCTTACAGCCGGCGATCCGCGCCTCGTGCTCGACCCGGAATTCCAGCAGCCCCGCTCGACCGAGGCGATCGACCATCATTGCATGCCGGGCAGCTATCACACCGAACTCGTCCCTGGCGACGTGACGGGACCTGCCAATTACGATGCGGGCATCTTTGCAACGACCGGTGGCATGCTCGGACGGTTCAATGATGGCGGCGGCGTTGCGGTCGCCGAATGGGTGGCGAAAAACCTTCCCGATTTCAAACCGCGGCGCATCCTCGATATCGGATGCGGGCTCGGTCACAATGTCCTGCCGATTGCGGCAGCGTTCCCCGACGCGGAAGTGATTGCCGTCGATGCCGGCGCGCCGATGCTGCGCTACGGACTTGCGCGGGCTAAATCCATGGGGATCGGCAATGTCACCTTCGTACAGGCCGATGTTTCCGACCTGAGCCGGTTCGAAAACGAGAGTTTCGACTGGATCCAGTCGACGATGTTCCTGCACGAGACGAGCTACAAGACGATGCCGGTGATATTTGCCGAGACCAACCGTCTGCTGAAGCCCGGCGGGATCGTCCTGCACGTCGAACAACCTCAGTATACCGAGGACATGTCTCTCTTCGAACAGGCCATGCGCGACTGGGACGCTTTCTACAATAATGAACCTTTCTGGACCAAGCTCCACGAAGTCGATCTGGATGACTGGATGGCGAA
>JBGTKE010000223.1:0-4041 GCA_041744775.1 Hyphomonas sp.
GGGGGGTAAGTAGTGCACTCCGAATCTGGTTTGAGCCTGAGACTGTTTCGATCGTCGATCTGATGCTAAACCTTGGCGCGGACGCCAAAACGGCGCCGCTGACGGGGGAAACAAGATGCAAAGATTGATCGCACTGGCCGCTTTGGCGGCAGGCTTGGGCGCATGTGCGCCAGCGCCGGTTACGGAGCCAGCGGTTAAACCGCCTGCCGCTCTCCCAGTCGAAGCACCGCGCATCCTGACGCTCAAAGACGGCGTGATTTTTCCGGCTGACCGGTCACTGAACCGGCCGGAGTCCGGTGTCGTGCTGGCCGATGGGACGCTGGTCGTGGCCGACCAGGTGCACGGGCTTGTCGCCCTGTCGGCCGATGGCACATCGCGGCCATTCGGGAACCTGACGGCGGCTGGCTACATTCATGCGCCGCCGGAAAACGCAGGCGCGCCCAACGGCGTATCTTTCGAGCCGGGCAAGACCCATTTGTTGGTCGCCGACATCTTCACCGGCACGCTCTACCGCGTCGATGTCGCCGCCGAGACAGCTGCGGCGATCTACGAGCATCCCTTTGGCATGAACTATGCCCACCGGGATTCGACCGGCGCGATCTGGTTTACTCAGTCTACGGAGAATACTGCGCCGAATGCTGAAGAGCGGATGTTCGCGGCGGTCAACGTCAAGATGGGTGATGGCGCACTGTATCGCATTCCACCTGCTGCCGAGGGGCAGCCGCTTGGCGCGCCAGAAGTCAAACTGACGGGCTTGAACTTTGCCAACGGCTTCGTCGTGGACGAGACGCGCGGCGAAATCTTCCTGTCGGAAACCCTCGGCGGTCATGTGCTGGGCTACAAGGTCGACGTCGCCACCGGTACGCTGGGCGACCGGCGGATCGTGGCCGAAGTGACCTCGCCAGACAATGTGGAACAGGATGAGACAGGGTTGCTCTGGGTCGCCTCGCCGATTTCGAGCGAACTGATCACCATCAATCCGGATACCAGCGAAACCCGGGTTGTGTTTCATCCCGTGAATCCTGCCGGCGACGCAACGGCGGCCGAGTTCCGCCGGCGCCGCGACGCGGGTGAGCCGACGATCGACCTGCTGACGCCGGAGGTTACGGGACAGCTACCCGGCCTGATGACCGGTGTGATCCTGACACCCGGCGGCGGCTCGGTTTATGTATCGAGCCTCGGCGATGCACTCGTGAAACTTGAGAAAACCCCATGACTCCCCGTGCTGCCGGAGCGTTCTAGCGCCGGCTGTTTTCGTTGTCTGATTCTCGCGTAGAAGCTTAAATGCCGGACGGGTGCCGATGTCGCAGAAGGGGCGGGTCGGCTCCAGAGGTCGTCGCCCGCCAGCGGCAGGCTCACTTCAGTTCGGTCATTGCGGAGCCTAGCCGATATTCGACAGAAGTTCGCCGGGTCCAGTCGCAGCCCCTAGGTTTGGTGAGCGCCAGGTCGGCCCTCAGCCAGCACTGCTCGCAGCAACAAACCTCTCGAAAAACTGGCCGTCATCGAGCGTGTCACTCAACGCGATCCACGCCTCGTCGGTCATGCGGCTGCGCATGCCGATGAACATGTGTGCATCCTGGCCGCACAAGGTGCGAAAGGATGTGGTGCGGCCACTGACGATGTCGCGCACCACGTCAGCCACCGCCGAAGGGGGTGTTCCATTTTCCGCATCGGCATTTAGCGCGACCATGCGCCTTCCATGCGGATAGGCGCTGTCGGCGAGTGGCTTGGGGAGATTGGCGACGGCCATATCGGTGGCAGTGATCCCCGGCTCGACCAGCGCGATACGGACACCGAAGGGCGCCAGTTCCTGCGCCATTGCCTCACTGGCCGCCTCAAGCGCGTGTTTCGACGCGGTGTAGGCCCCTGACGCGAATGGCGCCATTCGTCCCGAGATCGACGAGATGTTGATGATCAGCCCGCTGCCACGCGCGCGCATCGCTGGAGCCACGGCCTTCATGCACCTGATCGCACCGAAGAAGTTGGTGTTCATGATCGCCTGCATGGTGGCGATGGTTTCATCTTCGATAGCATTGATCGAGAGGATGCCTGCATTGTTGACTAGGATGTCGATGGGTTCGGAGGTGGCTGTCGAGGTTGCAAAGAACTCGCCGACCGAAACATCGTCGTCAACGTCGAGGTTGGCCACCACGATCGAGAGATTCTCGCGGCTCGCGATCTGCTCCAGATCGCAGCCGTCAGTGCGGCGCATCGTGGCGATCACCTTGTGGCCAGCGCGGGCGAGCGACAAGGCGATTTCACGGCCGATTCCCCGCCGCGCCCCGGTAACCAATGCTCGTGCCATATGACTCATCCTTTGTGTTATACGGTCGCCCGCATCTTCAGGGTATTGGCCAACAGTGCAAGACCACGCTAAGAGCGGCAGGAAAGGCCCAAAACGCGACAGTCTGATCGGGGCTGGTCCCTACTTCATCACTTCCTCCAGACACTCCGCGATCGTGTCCGGCGTGTCCTGGTGGGTGAAGAAGGTTTTGAGCTGCCATGTCTCGTCCATCAGGTAGAGCAGGCTCGTATGGTCTATCGTGTACTCGGCGAGGCTGCCCGGCTGGTCGACGCGGGAATAGTCCGCCAGGAACGCATCCGCCGCGGCGCGGATCTCTGCCTCGGTGCCGGTCAGGCCGAGCAGACCTTCCGGGAAAGCCTTGTTCGCAACGTAGACGGCGAGCGCTTCGGGCGTATCGCGGCCGGGATCGACGCTGATCAGCAGGGTCTGCGGCGGGACGGTGCCGTCCGGCAGTTTCCGGTAGGCGGCGGCGACGGTCTGCAGCGTCAGCGGGCAGACATCCGGGCAATAGGTGAAGCCGAAATAGATCAGCGCCGGGCGTCCCTTGAAGTCGTCTTCGGTGACCCGCGTGCCGGCGCTGGAGACGAGCGAGATCGGCCCGCCGATTTCCGGATAGGCGCGGCTGAGGCAGCTCGCCTGCGCGCCGCCCGATCTTGCTCCGGCCGCAGCGATTGCCGAAGGATCGGAAGCCGGTCCGCACGCTGTCAGGCAGGCCGCGAGAAGGACGGAGAGGGTGGTGAGGCGCATGGCGCGCATTAGCCCGGAAACCTTCGCTTGGCGCAAGCGACAGGCTGCCGCATAAGTCCGCCGATGGAAGAGGCGGCACGGGATTCGCGGGCGGGATTTGAGGACGCCATCTTCACGCTGGCGCCCGAGGGGCTGGGCTCGGCCCAGTCGGCGCTCGGCCGTACGCGCCTGCGCACCTTCATCACGCTGCGCTGGCTGGCCGTCGGCGGACAGACGAGCGCCGTGCTGCTGGTCTATTTCGGCCTCGGCTTTCAGCTGCCGCTGGCGCTCTGCCTGGCGATCATCGCCGCCTCGGCCTGGCTCAACGTGTTCCTGTCTTTCGCTTTCCCGTCTCAGCGCCTGACGCGCAGCTGGGAGGCGGCGCTGCAGCTCGGCTTCGACACGGTGCAACTCGCCGCGCTGATCGCGGTCACCGGCGGCCTGTCGAACCCCTTCCTGCTGCTGCTGCTGGCGCCGGTCACCGTCGCCGCGCTCAGCCTCAGCCTCGTGCCGGCAATGTTCGTTGCGGTCCTCGCCCTGCTGATGGCCGGGATCATGCCCTTCTTCAACCTGCCCCTGCCCTGGAACGAAGAGGGCGGCACGCACCTTCCCGTTCTCTTCCAGTGGGGCCAGTTCGCCGCGCTCGCCGTGGGCATCGTGTTCTTCACCGTCTCGGCCGGACGCGTCAGCCAGGACGAGGCCCGTCTCGTGCGTGCGCTCGACGCGGCCAGTGTCGTGATGGCGCGCGAGCAGAAACTCTCCGCCTTGGGCGCGATGTCGGCGATGACCGCGCACGAACTCGGCACCCCGCTCGCCACCATCCACCTCGTCGCCAAGGAACTGGTCCGCGAGATGGACCCGGATGATCCGCATGCCGAGGATATCCGCCTGATCGCGGAACAGGCGGACCGCTGCCGCGCCATCCTCTCGGCGATCCGCGAGGCGCGCGATGCCACCGACATCGTGCACGCCCGGATGCCGCTCGACGCACTGGTGGAGGAAGCCGCCGC
>JBGTKE010000224.1:0-3652 GCA_041744775.1 Hyphomonas sp.
CACCCCTGCCCCTCTCCCCCGGAAGGGGAGAGGGGTTCAGAAAGTACGTTCTCACATACGGGCTGTCACACCCGCGCGGTCTCCAGCCGCGTCAATCCGCAGGCGGCGGTGATGGCGGGTTCGGCGTGATCGACGAACAGCTTCGCCTTGCCGCGCAGTTTGCCGGAACTCCAGATGGCGTGGATCGGCAGGCTGGGGCCGTGCCAGTCCGGCAGTACGCGGACGACACGGATCTCTCCGGTACATTCGGACGCGAGCCAGGCCGGCGCCAGGAACAGGCCGAGACCGCCGGCGGCGGCTTCGAGCAATGTCTCGCCGGAGGATGCGCGGAAGGGGCCGTCGACGCGCGCCTCGATCCTCTCGTTGCCCTTGCGCAAGTCCCAGGTGGTCTGGCGATTGTGGCGGAAGACGACGGCGTCGTGCTCGGCGAGATCGGAGGGATGCTGCGGCGTGCCGCGCCGGTCGAGATAGGATTGCGACGCCCAAACCACCTGCGCCGCTTCGCCGACCTTCTTCGCGATCAGGCTCGAGTCGCGCAGCTCGCCGAGACGGAACGCGATGTCGACCCCGTCGGCGACGAGATCGGTGATCGCGTCCTCCGAAATGAGATCGATGCGGATGTTCGGCCAGGCGGCCAGGAAGCTTGCCGCAGCGGGTGCGACAACGCGGCGGGCAAAGGAGTGCGAGCAGGAAATGCGCAAGAGGCCGACCGGCTCGTGTTCGAGACCGCGCGCCTCGGCTTCGGCTTCGTCATACTCTGTGAGGATGTCGGTGGCGCGCTTGTAGAAGCGCGTGCCGGCTTCGGTGAGGCTCAGCGCGCGGGTCGTCCGCTGAAAGAGAGTTGTGCCGAGGCTCTCCTCGAGATCCTGGATGCGGCGCGAGACAGTCGGCTGGCCGAGTTCGAGATCGGCGGCCGCGCGCGAGAAGCTGCCCGCATCTGCGACGCGGATGAACAGGCGCATTGCATCAATCCGGTCCAAGAGCGTTCCCCGTATGCAGATTATGCATGAAGCATAAGACAAGTGCCGGCCTTCGGCGAGAGCCGGCTCACGCAGGCGTGAAGCCGTTTCACAACACCGTGCTTTGAAACCGAAAGCCGCGACGGGCACAAACCTGCAAGGACCAACGCCGACCCCTGCCTGGTCCTGAACCTGACCGCGGATGCACTGAGTTCCCCCGCCAGGCATCTGCGGTCAGACTTTTGCTCAAGCCTCAATCCGGGAAACCAGTTCGCATGAGACTCCGCACACTCCTTGCTGCCCTCGCGATCGCCTTGGCGCCCGCCGCGCTCCTGCCGCCCGCTGCGAGCGCCGAAGCACCCGTCTACACCGGCACCTTCGACAACATTGCCGTACAGGGACATGATCCCGTGGCCTACTTCACCGAGGGCAAGCCGGTGAAAGGGACGAAAAACTTCACGGCGATTTGGAAGGGCGCCGAGTTTCGCTTCGCAAGTGCAGCGAACCGCGATGCGTTCCGGAAAGATCCCGAAGCCTACGCGCCTCAGTATGGAGGCTATTGTGCCTGGGCCGTGAGCCAGGGCTACACCGCGAAGGGCGATGCGAAACACTGGAAAATCGTCGAGGGCAAACTGTATCTCAACTACAACAGTTCGGTACAAAAGACGTGGGAAGGCGATATCCCCCGCTTCATCGCCTCGGCGAACACCCATTGGCCGGGCCTGACCGACTAGGATTTTCGAATCAGGAACGGGGGGCGCTGGAGGATGTCTCTCCGGCGCCGTTTCATTTCCGGACAGTCGCGGGAAGCGGATCGCGGGCCGGCGTGCGCGCGCTGGCGGATAGGGGCAGGGGCGGTTTTCGGAAGCTCGCGGGTCGATCACCGCACGGAGCAACTGGCGGCGCGCCAGCCCGCAGACCCCTTGCGGCCACTTCTCAGGTCTGAAAGCAAAATCCTTGATTTCACAAAAGAAAACGGGCGAGCTCGCGCTCGCCCGTTTGTATTCTGAAGTCGTCCGTAGACTTACTTCTTCTTCGCTTTGGCGGCCGTTTTTTTGGCCGGAGCCTTCTTGGCAGGCTTGGCGGTTTTAGCGGCCGGCTTTTTCGCGGCGGCTTTCGGCGCAGCTTTTTTCACGGCAGGTTTTTTTGCGGCGGGTTTTTTCGCAGCAGGTTTTTTTGCAACAGCCATCTTCGATCTCCTTTGAGTGGCTCGCCAATAATATGCTGATTCGCGGGAATGCAACTCCTAAAATTCATTTTTCCCGCGAGTTTCGGTATCTATCCGTACACGGTCAATCGTTCCGGTCGGCCCAAACCTTCAGGATATGATAGGCAATTGCAGACGGCGGAGGGCAAAAAAGTTCGGCATGCTTGCCCGCAAGAATTTCGCGCAACTCGGACCGCGAAACCCACCGCGCGCTCTCGAGCTCCTTGGAGTCGATGGTTATCTCGTCGTTCCGGGCGGGCAGGATGAAGCCCATCATCAGCGAAGACGGAAAAGGCCAGGGCTGGCAGGCCAGATATTCCGCTTCTGCCGGGTCGCACTGGATACCCGCTTCCTCGAACAGTTCGCGCGACGCGGCCTGTTCGATGGTTTCGCCCGGTTCGCAAAAGCCTGCGAGACACGACATGAAACCCGCTGGCCAGAATTTCTGCCGGCCGATCAGCGCATGACCATCCTTCACCGCCAGCATGATCGCGACGGGATCGGTGCGCGGGAAATGTTCGGCGCCGCATTCGGCGCATTGAGCTTTCCAGCCGGCATCCGTGACTCCATTGCGTCCGCCGCACTTCGCGCAGAAGCCGTGCGATCCGTGCCAGAGGAAAAGGCTGCGCGCGGTGGAGGCGCAGTTGGCATCCATCTCGGGCAGGCGCGCGGCAGCCTGGCGGAAGTCGGCGAACTCGCCGATGCCCTGGATCAGCGAGCCCTCGAGGTCGAATTTCGCAGGAAGATCCATTGCGAAGACCGGCGCGCCCGCCTTGTCCTCGCCGAGAAACAGGCGCGGTGAGCCGGGCGAGATGCGGCCTGCTTCCGGTCCCATCCAGACAAGGCCGCCATCCCGCGCGATCATCGGCGAGCCGTCACGCAGCAGGAAGATCAGCGCGTCGCCGCGTTTGAAGGCGTCTTCGAGCCAGGCTTCATCGGTGCGGCGATGGGCGGCGCGGTCGATGGGGCGAGCGGCGAGGGGCATGTCGTTCGAGTTCGTCATGGCATGCCGACTAATCCGGTTTGGCGCCGGAGGAAACATCTTCGCGCCCGACCGGCGCCTTTACTCTGCCCAAGTCTGGTGGCCTAACTCGCCTGAAGACAGGGAGGGGAGTCCCATGAAACCGATACACGTTGCAAGCCTTGCGGCTCTGATGATGGCGACGGCGGCGTGCAGCACGCTGCGGCCCTGGACGGGCGAACCGGACGCCGATGCGTTCACCGAAGCCGCGCCGCCGGTGAACCGTTTCGAGACCATCGAACTGTCTGCGCCCGACAAGTCTGTCCCGGCCTATGCTGATACATCGCTCGATCCGCTGCGGTCGCCGACGCTGTCGCGCTTCACGAGCGAGAAGGAATTCCTCGACTGGCTGACGGCCGTTCGCGCCGCTTCGAAGGCCCGCGGCGTGTTCTCCTGGCGGGATGCACCGGTGGCGATGGCTGCGCCGCCGCCCGCTTCGATGGAAGGCGCGGCAATGGCTTCGCC
>JBGTKE010000225.1:0-2403 GCA_041744775.1 Hyphomonas sp.
CCGCCCGGCGCCAGCAGCGTCACTTCCGGCCCGTAATTCGAATAGGGCGTGATCTGGCCGCGCGCATCGCTGGCCGCCACCGTAACGACGCCCCGGCACCCGGCCGGCGCATAGAAGGTTGTGGCCATGCGCGCATTGCCCGCCGCCGAGACGACGATCGCGCCGCGCGCGGTCACCGCGTCGATGGCATCTTGCATTGATGCCGGGCAGGCGCCCAGCAGGCCGATCGACAGGTTGATGACGTCGGCCGGGTTCTCATTCCAGACTTCGCTGTCGTCCGGGCCTTCAGCCGGTATGAGTCCGGCGGCCCAGCGGATGGCATCATTGATGTCCGACAGGCGGCCGCCGCACTTGCCCAGCGCCCGGACCGGCACGAGGCGGACATTCCAGGCGCCTGCGGCGACACCGGCCGCGTTATTGGTCGCCGCCGCGCCGATGGTGCCGGCGACATGCGTCCCGTGGAAACTGTCGGCAGCATACGGCTTGGTCGGATCGCACATGTCGCCCGGATCGTTCGGATCGCTGTCGCGCCCGTCGCCGTCATTGCCCATGCGCGGATCGGAGACCATGTCCCAGCCCGGCATGATGTTCGGCGAGCCAGCGATGTCCGGATGGGCCATCTGCAGGCCGGTATCGACGACCGCCACGACCACACTGCGCGAGCCGGCGGTGCCCTGACGGTTCCAGAAGGTCTCGAAACCCGCGCCCCCGGCGGTGCGGCCGTCCGTCGTGCCCCGGTCGCGGAAGTGCCATTGCAGCGTCCAGAGCGGATCGTTCGGATTGAAGCTCGCCGGCTGGCTGGCCGGCGGCTTGGCCGTGCTGCTCGACGACCCGGTTCCCAGAGGCGGCGCGTCCTTGGTGCGGCGGACGAACTGGTTCTGGAAGATAAAGTCCTTCTCGACATACTCGAACTGGCCGGACGCGCGCAGGTCGCGCACGACGCAAGCCGTTGCCAGCGCCAGATCATTGCCGACTTCGCTGGGCGTCATGCCTTCGGGACACTCGGCCTCGTCGGCGCGCACAAGGAAGTCGCCCGGCTTGCGTTCGGCGCCCCGGAACTGCGTCGGGCTGGCCCCATCGGCGCCGATCTGGATGACCATCTGCCCTTCGCGGGACAACGCCACTTCGCCGCCGATGCCATACTTGGTCATCGTGTCGAGCATCACCGAGTTCGCATCGATCTGCGCCTTGATCGTTTCCCGCACCACCGGCGCCCGGCGCGCCAGCTTGCGCATCTCGGCCTTCTCTTCGACCGGGAGGGCCTTGAACTCGTCAGCAGTCAGGGATTTCATGCGGCGGGCAACCGGCGCCTCGTCCACCAACATCTTGTCGATATCGGCCCCGGCCTGCGCGATCTCGCGCTCCGACTTGGTAATCGCGCGCGGATCCAGCGTGATCTTCGGCAGGACCTGTTCGGGCTGGACGGCTGCCGCGATCGGCGGGCGCGACGTGGCTGTGTCGGCCGGCACCGGTGCCGGTGCCGGTGCCGAATAGGCTTCGAGCCCTGCGTCTGACCCGGCAGGTGCTTCTTCGTAATAATACTCTTCCTCGAAATACTCGAGATCATCGACAGAGAACTCGGCGCCCTCCATCCCGATGGCCTCGGTCGCCGGAATGTCGATGGGTTTGGCAATGATCGACCCGATGGCGAAAAGCGGGCGCTCGTCCTCATCGATCACGAACTCGGCCATCACGGTGCCGGCCAGAGCCCGATCGGCGGTGGCGGCGGTCTGGAGGTTGCCGGCGCCCGGATCGACAATCGTTTCGCCGCTGATCTGGCCCGCCGACGTTTCGGCCAGTTCCTTGGCCCGGTCGATGCGTTCCCCGATCTGGTCGCAGGCGGCCAGCAGGCCGGTCCCAGCGAGGGCAGAGAGGATAATCCAGCGTAGCCGCCTGTCTGTTGGGTGTTTCAACATCATCGTGCTCCCCATGCGATTGCCAATGAACGCTCTAGCCCCATAGGTTAACGCTGTGATCAGATTATGACGAGGATGAGGCTGTGTCCAATCCCTTGAAGCGGTGGAGCGCGTTTTGACCCGCACCGTCCGGCTCGAGATCGCCTCGCCGATCGCCGAAATCATCCTCGACCAGAAGCAGCGCCGCAATGCGCTGTCGCTGGAGATGTGGGCTGCGCTGCCCGCCCTTGTGGCAGCGGCCAATGCCGGCCCGGCCGTAAAGGTCATCCTCCTGCATGGCGGCGGGGGCGGCGTCTTCGCAGCCGGCGCCGACATTTCGGAATTCCCGGTGATCTATGGCACCGAGGACGCTGCCCGCCAGTCCGGCCAGACCATCGCCCGCGCCCTCTCGGCTCTCGAAGGCAGCCTGAAACCGGTAATCGCGGCCATCGAGGGGCCCTGCATCGGCGGCGGCGTCAGCCTCGCGGTCGCCTGCGACCTGCGTGTC
>JBGTKE010000226.1:0-3649 GCA_041744775.1 Hyphomonas sp.
CCTGCGCGTGTCGGAAACCGCGATGCCAGAGGCGCCCGGCTGGCCCGCCCTCTGGCCGCCGGACCAGCTGGCGCGCGCCTATGCCGCCGCCCTGTCGGCCATGCAGGAAAGTCTCGCCGGTCTGGCGTCCAGACCCGCCGACGAAGCCGCGCGCGAAACCCTTCTCACCGGCCAGGCCGTGATCCGCCTGATCAACTTCGATCCCCTGCTCCCGCCGGAACTTGGTCCGCAGGCGGAATTCCTCCGCGTCGTCGATGCCATGCTGCATTATAATGAAACCGGGCAGAAATACTGGCGCGCCTACAATGCCAGCGCGCCGGGCGTGAAGGCCTGAGCCTCAGCTGGCCCGTCTCACCAGATCGCGCACCGAGGCCTGCGACCGTGCGACCACGGACGATACCAGCTCATGCGAGAAGGTGGCGCCGCCGAACCAGGTCCGCTTGCCGCCTTGCGCCTCACGCATCGCCGCGAACAGGCCGTCCGCCACCGCGTCGATCCGGTATTGCGGGAAATACTTCCAGGTCCGCGCATAGATCAGTGTATCGGCCTGCACGCCCATGCGCTGCAGGTCCGAGATCAGGATCTCGCGCAGCTCCGGCGGCGTCAGGCCGTTCGAGAATTGCCCGGTCACATACAGGTGCGCCCCATCTTCCATCACACCGCCCTCGCGCCGCGCGCCAAGCATCGCGCCGCGCAGGGACGGGTCCTTGCAGGCGCGCGAATAGCCATGCACCTGCGCGCCCTTGAACCAGTTCTTCGAGGCGACCAGCGTCGTTGTGTAATTCTGCCACTCGACGCCCTGCAGCACCGCCTGCTCGGCCGGCAGCAGGTCCGTCAGCTGCGCAAATTCGTCCATCGGGATGGTCGAGACCAGCGCATCGAATCGCTCCCGCCCGCCGCCGGAGACGACGATCACGCTATTGTCGCGCCGCTCGATATGCTCGATCCGCGCCTCGAGCCGGACGTCGAACCGCGACGAAAACCGGTTCCAGAACTCGCTCCAGCCTTCGACCGGCATATGCATGTCGTTCAGCACCCCGGAGACCAGCAGGTCGAGATCGCACCATTGCACAGTCTGGCCGATCGTCACTTCCTTGGCATAGCCATAGCCCTGTGCCGGCAGGATCCGGTGCATCGCGAGGTCGAGTTTCGGCAGGTCCAGCCGCGCCAGCCAGTCATCGACCGTCATCGACGCTTCGGCGACGACTTTCGGATCCGACGGCGCCGCGGCAATCTGCTTTCGCAGCCGCCCCGCTTGCCGGACGAATTTCAGCGCCTGCACGGCCAGCGGCGGCCCGGCGCCCCTTTTCACATAATCGACCACCGGCGCATCATCATAGCGCGCCTCGCCGAGGCGCTTCAGGTTAATCCCGTGCGCCTTCATCCAGCGCTTCACGATCACATGCTGGCGGGTCGTATAGCAGGTGCCCATCTCGTTGAACGTCTCGCCCGACGAGAACGAGAAGGACTTCCCGCCGATCCGGTTTTCCCGTTCAAAAACAACCGCCTGATGGCCCGATTCCTGGATGAACTGAGCCGCGCTCAGCCCTCCCGGACCGCCGCCAATGACCGCTATCTTCAACCTCGGCATGCCTTCACTTCCCTGCCCCAAGCCTGCTCGTGCCAGCAGGACAAAGGCCTGTCCACCTCCGGTAAGACCAATGCGCCGCATTGCCACTTTTCGCAGCAATCCGGATGCTACATGCAAGCAGAGCGGTCAGGACGGTTAACAATCCGGAAACGCGGGCCCGAAAATCCGCAGGGTGCCTCAAGCCTGAAAACAAGGTTTCCCTGCGATAAACCCGGGTATGAGTTATAAGCATAACTTCCTGCGGTATGTCCTGACGGGCAAGCCAAACGAGGACGCGGCCATCGGGCCGCGCGTTCGCTTGCAGCAACATCTCGACCTTGCACGCGCCATGCAGCTGATGGCGATGATCACCATCTTCAATACGATCATCGCGGGCTATGTTGCCTATGCGATGACGCCGGAACTGATCATCGCCCTCTGGGGCGCGATGAACCTGTTCATGGCCTCCCTGATGCTGTTCGACTTTGCCCGCAAGTCGGGCCGCCCGACGCCGAAGACCGTCAGCGGCGGTTATGTTTTGCGCTCCGAGAAACTGTCGATCTTCACCGGTTTCGCTTTCGGCAGCCTGCCGCTCTTTCTCCGATCGGATCCGTTCGATTCGATGATCCTGTCGACCCTGTTCACCGTGTCGATGTGCGCCGGCCTGATGTGCGTCTTGCCGCGCAACCCGCGCCTCGTGTTGCGCTATCTCGTCGGTTCGGTCGTGCCGCTGCTCGTGCACGTCTGCCTTAACTTCAACGACCGGATAATCGCGATCGCGATTGCCCTGACGCTGCTGATGTTCACGATATGCTTCGGCGCCCGCGCCGGGTTCAAGCTCTACCTCAAGGAAGTCAAATCGGTCGAGGAAGCCACCCAGCTTCGCGAGATCCTGGAAGTCGCACTCGACGGTTCGGGCCAGGCCTTCGCCGTGCTGTCGACCGATGGCAAGGTCGTCTTCGAGAACGAACTCTATACCGAAGTGAAGCCCGCCCTGCGCAACGTCGAATCCCTCGGCGGCGTCGTCCACGCGCACGACCGCTATTGGCAGACGGCCACCTACGAAGTCGCCAGCATCGGCTCGGTCGAGATCTTCACCGACGTGACGCGGATCGAGGACGCCCGCCAGGAAGCCGAGTCGCTCCGCCAGGAAGCCGATGAAGCCAGCCACGCCAAGACCCGCTTCCTGCGCTCGGTTACCTCGGAACTGCTGGTGCCGCTGCGCACTATCCGCCTTCAGGCCTCGATGATGGATGCCGGCTCGCGCATCCCGGTCACCAAGTCCGACATGAAACGCGCCGCCGACCAGATCCGTCTGCTGACGGAATCGCTCGAGGCACGCGTCGAACAGATCATCGGCTATGCCAGCGGCGACGCGACCCAGTCCGACCTCGCTGCCTCTGCGGACCTGACCCCGGACGGCACCAACCCGGTCCTCAAACTGGAATCCTTCCTGCGCCGCAGCCTGCGCAGCGGGCCGGCCGGCTAACGCCGCGCCACGATCCGGGTGTCTTCCGGACCGGTCAAGACCAGCACGCCGGCATCATCAATCGTGTATCCATCAATCAGCGCCAGCGCGTCATGAAACCGGCGCTCCTGCATCATCAGGGTGTTCGCGCAGGCCATCTCGGTACTCACCACCAGGCCGAAGCCGATTCCTTCTCCGCCTACGGAATATTCCGCGCCATAGGCATTGCAGCCCGACCGGCCGCTGACACGGCCCTCGCCGGCATCGAAGGCCAGACTGATCCGCGCGCCCGCGACCACGGCGTCTGCATTGATCGACTCTACGATCCAGTCCCCGCCGGTGAGCAGCGCCTGCGGGTCTCCGCCGCAGCCCTGGTAGACTTCATCGCTGAACACTACCGTCACCGTGTCCGGGTACGGAAGA
The DNA here is from genome assembly GCA_041744775.1 of Hyphomonas sp. Lineage (GTDB taxonomy): Bacteria > Pseudomonadota > Alphaproteobacteria > Caulobacterales > Hyphomonadaceae > Hyphomonas. The sequence goes on from JBGTKE010000226.1 coordinate 3,462, forward strand.
CCCGTCGCTCCGTCGCCGCAAACCTTTGCCAGCGCCGTGATCGCCAGTCCGCCCGGCCCCTCGACATATTCGATCCCGCCTTCGATCGCGCGCGGCGGCGGCAACAGCGCCGAATAGCCCTGCGCGCCGTAATCATACAGGAAATCGGCAGTGCCGCCGGTGACGGTCAGCGCCCAGCCGGGTTCGTG
>JBGTKE010000227.1:0-4169 GCA_041744775.1 Hyphomonas sp.
ATGGTGATGCCGTCGGCGCCTGCTGCCTCAGCAATCTGCGCGGCGCGCACGGGATCGGGATGCGGCCCGCCGCGCGCGTTGCGGATGGTTGCGACATGGTCGATATTGACCCCGAGGCGCAGGTAGCCGCTCATCAGGCAAGCCCCCGCGAGCCCGGCTTCACCGCCGGCATGGCCACGAGTTCCGGCGGCAACGCATCGGCGGCATAGTCCGGAAAATCCACTTGCGCGAGCGAGATCAGCTGGCATCCGACATCGGCGCGCCCGCCGGAGCGGTCGATGATACAGGCGCCGCCAACCACCGAGCCCGGCAGTTCCGCCAGTGCCTCGACCGTCTCGCGGAACGAGAGACCGGTCGTCACAATATCCTCGGCGATCAGGACGCGCTCGCCCGCCGCAATCGAGAAGCCGCGGCGAAATTCGAGATTGCCGTCGACGCGCTCGGCAAAGATCGCGCGGGCGCCGAGGTGGCGCGCGATCTCGTATCCGGGAATTATTCCGCCAACGGCAGGTCCGGCAACCACATCGATCTTGCCGAACTCCATCGTCACTTTTGCCGCCAGCGCCTTGCAAAGCTTCTCCGACAGGTCGGGCCGCGAGAAGACGAGCGCCTTCTGCAGGAAAACTGGGCTGCGCCGCCCCGAGGAAAGGATGAAATGCCCCTCCAGCAGCGCGCCGGCGTCGCGGAAAACGTCGAGCACCTGGTCACTGTTCATCCTGGCCCTCCTGGTCGCGCACGGCGCGGTCAACAACGGCCAGCGAACGCAGGGCCGCGAGAATCTGGGTCAGGCGTTTCAGGTCTTCCACTTCGATGTCCATCATCAGTTCAATGAAATCCGGATGGCGCGTGCCGGTCGTGATGCCGACAATATTGCCATTCGACTCGGCCACGGCCGAGCAGAGCTTCGCGAGCACGCCCTTCTGGTTCGAGGCATTGATCCGTATACGGCCAATCGCGACGGCGCCGGTCTTCGCCAGCTCAGTCCATCTCAGATCGCGCCAGAGCTCCGGGCGGTCGTCATATTCGGCCAGGCGCGGACAGCTGGAGACGTGCACGACCAGCCCCTTGTCGGGAACCTGAACCCCGATGATCCGGTCACCCGGCAGCGGGCGGCAGCACTGGCCAAGATGCAACGTGACGCCCGGCATCAGGTCCTTGCCCTCAACGAAAAGCGGCGCATGGCGGCTGTCGATCGGCGTCTTGTCGGCGTCGTCCGTGCGCTCGGCGGCATAGCCCGGGAAGGCGGCGTTGACCACGGCGGAGGTCTGCACGCGCCCCCGGCCCACTTCCTCGCGCAGGTCGTCGATCGACAGGATGCCAATCTTTCGGGCCACATCTCTCAGCATCACGTCCACCGGGTCGGCGCCAGCGCGGCGCAACGCCTGGTTGATCAGGCCTTCGCCGAGGCGCCGGAACTGCGCCACTTCCCGGTCGCGTTCCAGCTTGCGCTGTTTCGATTTCGCGCGGCCCGTATAGGTCATCGCTTCCCAGCCGATGGCCGGCGCCGGCCCCCGGCCGCGGATGATGTCCACGACGTCGCCATTCTTCAGAGGACGGCGCATCGATTTTTCTTCGCCGTTGATCCGTGCACCGATCGCCGTATCGCCGACGGCCGAGTGGACCGCATAGGCAAAGTCAAGCGGCATCGCGCCGGCCGGAAGGATAATCAGCTTGCCCTTCGGCGTGAAGGTGAAGACGTGCTCGCGGTACATCTCGAGCTTGGCATGTTCGAGGAACTCGCCCGGCTCCGCCCCGTCACGCAGCAACTCGGCGAAGGCCTTGAGGTTTGCCTCCGGATCAAGGCCTGCCGCGCGCGCCGAGTCCACGTCAAAGCCGTAGGCCCGGTTCTTGTAGCCCCAGTGCGCCGCCACGCCGTACTCGGCGGTGCGGTCCATCGCCTCGGTCCGCAGCTGCAGCTCGACGCGGCGATTGCCGGACGCGCGCACCGTCGTGTGCAGGCTCGCATAGCCGTTCGGCTTCGGGATCGAGATGAAATCGCGAAACCGGTCCGGGATGCACGCCCAGTGCGTATGAACTGCTCCGAGGGCGGAGTAACAGTCCTTGACGTCCCCCAGGATGATCCGGAACGCGAACAGGTCTGCCACATCGCGGAATGAAATCGACTTGCGCTCGAGTTTGCGCCATAAAGAATACGGCTGCTTGCGTCGGCCCTTCACGCGGTACTGCAATCCGGAAGCGTCCAGAATCTTCGTCAGGTCTGCGCGAATCCGGTCCAGATCACCCTGGTTCTCTTTCTCGAGTTCTTCCAGCCGGTAGAGGATCGCGCGGCGCGCTTCCGGGTTCAGTTCCTGGAAGGCGAGGTCGTCCATCCGCGCGGCCACATCATAGAGGCCGACCCGGCGCGCCAGCGGGGCATAGATGTCCATCGTCTCGCGCGCCGTACGCTGACGGCTTTCCAGCTTCTTGCGGTGGTGCAGCGTCTCCATGTTGTGGAGCCGGTCGGCGAGTTTCACGAGCAGCACCCGGATATCGCTGGTCATCGCCAGGATGAACTTCTGGAAATTCTCCGCCTGCGCCGCTTCCTTCGACATGAAGTCCAGCTTGTCGAGCTTGGTCACCCCGTCGACCAGTTCGGCCACATCGGCGCCGAAGCGTACCTCGATGTCGCCGATGTCGATTTCGGTATCCTCGACCACGTCATGCAGCAGCCCGGCGACGATCGTCACCTCATCAAGGTGCACGTCCGCGAGCAGGTTGGCGACCCGGATCGGATGGGAAAAGTAGGCCTCGCCGGAATCGCGCTGCTGCGCGCCGTGATGCTTCTTGGCGAAATCATAGGCCTGCCCGAGCAGTTCGGATCTCACCCTTGGGTGATAGGCGCGCACCTTGGCAATCAGTTCATCGCGGGTCGGAACCGGTGGCAGACCGTCCGCCGCGTCTGGCGCAGCGGCCTGTTTGCCAGCGATTGTGCCAGCCCCTTTTTCCGGTCCGGAAAGGGCGCTGCCGTCCATTGTCTCTCCTAGAGGCGGTCGTCGCGCCCGGATTCGATTTCAGCCTGGTAGGCGCGCAGCACGTCGTCTTCGGTCGCAGCCGGAGCGGCCTGCAGGGCCTGACGGTCGGCTTCGCGCTCGCTCTCTTCGCCCGGACGGATGTCCTGCAGGTTCGAAATCAGCGCTTCCTTGACGACTTTCAAGTCGATCGTCGATTCGGCGATTTCGCGCAGCGAGACGACCGGATCCTTGTCATTGTCGCGGTCCACCGTCAGCGGCGAGCCTTCGCGGATCATCCGCGCGCGGTGCCCGGCGAGCAGGACGAGCTCGAACCTGTTCGGAACTTTCTGGATGCAATCTTCGACAGTAACGCGGGCCATATTTCGGAAAATCTCCTGAGAACCGCCCTTTATATGCGCTGCAGCACATCGCGGCAACCCATCCTTGCAGGCGAATGCAAGGACCGGTAAGCGATGGAAATACAGATTTCCGGGCACTTTATTCGCCCCTCCTATTGGAAGAAAAGGGTGTTGCCAATGGCCTTCTACAAGGACGAGCGGCTGACCTTGTTCATTGACGGCGCCAACCTCTACGCCGCCGCTCGCGCTGTCGGCCTTGAGATCGATTTCCGCAAGCTTCTCAAGGAATTCCAGACCCGCGGCCGGCTGATCCGGGCCAATTACTATACCGCGCTGGTCGAGAACGACGATTACAGCCCGGTTCGCCCGCTGATCGACTGGCTGGCCTACAACGGCTTCAACGTGGTCAAGAAGACCGCCCGGGAGTACGTGGACCGTGAAGGCCGCAAACGGGTACGCGGCAACATGGACGTCGAGCTGACCGTCGACATGCTCGAGGCGGCCGCCTGGAGCGATCATATCGTCCTGTTCAGCGGCAATGGTGACTTCCGCCAGCTCGTGCAGGCGGTGAAGGCCAAGGGCGTGCGCGTCTCGGTCGTCTCGACGATGGAAGCGACCCCGCCGATGATTTCCGACGAGCTGCGCCGCGAGGCCGACACGTTCATCGAACTGGTCGACCTCGGCGAATTGATCGCCCGCCCCCGCCGCGAAACCGCCGACGCCCCGCCGGACGCTGAGGAAGACTGATCAACAAAAAACCCCGGCCGAAGCCGGGGTTTCAAGAGGCGGTTTCGAGGGGTTTGCGCCGCGCCTAACGACGCATGGTGAAGGTAATTCCAGCGAAGTCTTCGGAGTCCGA
>JBGTKE010000228.1:0-3172 GCA_041744775.1 Hyphomonas sp.
TCTTATCGGCGCCGGCCTGCTTCTGCGTCCGCTCACCCGCCCCGCCGCGCTCGCCGCCCTCGGTCTCAGCCTCGTTTATCTCGTGTCCAGCGCCGTCCTCACGCCGCATCTCTGGGCCGACCCTCTGGGCCCGATGATCAAAGTATTCCCCGGCATGGGCCTTGCGCTCGCCGTCTGGGCTTTGTCGGAGCCGCGCTGATGGACTGGATTCACCTCCTGCGCTGGACGCACATCCTCGGGGCCACCGTCCTGATCGGGACCGGCGCCGGCATCGCTTTCTTCATGGTGATGGCCCACCGAACACGGGACGCCCGGCTGATCGCGCACACGGCGTCCGTCGTTGTCGTTGCCGACTGGCTGTTCACCGCCTCGGCGGTCATTGCGCAGCCTGTCTCTGGCGCGCTCCTCGCATGGCAGATGGGTTGGCCTCTTACCGAAGGCTGGATCCTCGCGTCGCTCGCGCTCTATGTCCTCATCGGCGCTTTCTGGCTACCGGTTGTCTGGATACAGCACCGCCTTCGCGAACTTGCGCGTGCAGCCGCTGCGGCGAACGCGCCCCTGCCGGAAGCTTATTTCCGGCTTTATCGCATCTGGTTCGCGTGCGGCTTTCCGGCTTTCTTCGCCGTACTCGTCATCGTCTGGCTGATGATTGCTCGCCCGGCTTTTTGAACCGACTTCACGCCTGCCCCAAAATAGCCTTCAAAAAATGTCACTCTGAGGACTGGCCGGGTGGAGCATTCGTTCCAAGTCTTGGCGGGCGCGACGCAAAGCGCGCGCGCCCGAATCCCTGCCAGTCACCAAAAGGACGTCCCCCCATGAAATTCAAACTGCTCGCTGTCGCGGCTGTCAGCGCCTTCGCGCTCGCCGCCTGTTCCCCCGCCGAAACGGTCTCGACCGAGCCGGCGGTTGTCGAAGCGCCGGTTGTCGATCCGGTCATCGACGAGCCGGTTGCCGCCCCGTCGACCGTGGTCGACATCGCTGCCGGCAATCCGGACTTCTCGACCCTCGTCGCCGCGATCCAGGCTGCCGGTCTCGCCGAAACGCTGTCGGGCCCTGGCCCGTTCACCGTGTTCGCGCCGACCAACGCCGCCTTCGCTTCGCTGCCGGCCGGCACGCTCGACTCGCTGCTGCTGCCTGAGAACAAGGACGATCTCGTCAAGGTCCTCAGCTACCATGTCGTCTCGGGCAAGGTGATGGCTGCCGACGTCCCCGCCGAAGCGGATGCCGCCGCCACTGCCACCGTCAACAACCTTGACCTCAGCGTGCGCACCACCGCCACCGGCGCAATGGTCAACGATGCGACCGTCACCGCAGCCGACATCGAAGCCTCAAACGGCGTCATCCATGTCATCGACAAGGTCCTACTCCCGCGCATGGACGAATAGTCTGACCCGGCGGAGCGGTTGCCTTCAGCCGCTCCGCCCTCAGTTCTTGCGGGCAACGAGGAAAGGCCGCACGTCCTTGCCACGCGCAGCGTGACGCTCGCGGGCGATGATCTCGAATCCCGCCACTTCGATTTCGGACACGAGCGTTGCCTCCGACACGAACGCGACATACGGCGCCTTGCCGATCGCACGCATGACGGGCACCGCGAGGCGGAGCGCCGGGTTCATTTCCGTCAGGCTCACCGTCTTGGTGATCAGCAGCCCGCCGGGTTTCAGCACCCTGTGCAGACCGGCCAGGGCCGCCACGCGGTCGCGGATCAGGTGCAGGATGTTGAACCCGACGGCGATATCGAACGCAGCGGCCGGCCAGCGCGGATCCTCCGGCGTGCCCACCTCGAACGCCGCGTTGGTGCAGTTCTCGGCGGCCGCTTTCTCGCGCGCGATGGCAATCATTTCGTCAGAGACATCCGTGGCCAGTATCCGGCCCGCGAAGGGCGCCAGTTTCAGCGCCGCCGTTCCCGTGCCGCAGCCGAATTCGAACACGGCGTCGCCGGGCTTCAGATAGTCCTGCGTGCGCTTCAGGGTGCGCTCGAAACCGTCCGGGTCGCCGATCGGACTTGCCGCATATTTGCGCGCGGTGCGGTTCCAGAAGCTTGTATTGGGGTCTGTTGCGGTCATCGGATCCTCCGTCTCGCGTGTCTGGCAGGCTTGTGACGCCGATATGTCGCCCGTGTCCAGCGCCCTGCGAACAAAGAGTGAAACTTCAAGCTGTCTTTAACCCTTCGCGCTGCTAGGGTGGCGCGCATGAGCGCCACGATTCGCATCCTCGGCATAGATCCCGGCCTGCGCCATACAGGTTGGGGCATCATCGAACAGACCGGCCTGCGCCTGACGCATGTCGCCCACGGCGTCATCTCGGCCGCCACGGATATCTCGATGGCCGAACGCCTCGCGGAAATCTTCGAATCTGTCGGCGAACTCGCCCGCCACCACGGCCCGCACGCCGCCGGGGTCGAGGAAACCCTCGTCAATTCCAATCCCCGCGCGGCCCTGAAACTCGGCCAGGCCCGCGGCGCCGCGATGGCCGCCCTCGCCATGGCCGGCGTGCCGGTCTCCGAATTCGCCCCGCGCCAGATCAAATTGTCCGTGGTCGGCACCGGCACGGCCGGCAAGGACCAGGTCAAGTTCATGGTTCAGCGGCTGCTTCCGAGGGCAGGGGAGATGAGGCTCGACGCCGCCGACGCCCTCGCCTGCGCTATCTGCACGGCGCATCATCTGCCGGCGCTGCTGCGCAAGAAGGGGGCGGCATGATCATCGGCCGCCTCACCGGAGACGTCGCCGCAATCGGCCTCGACCATGTCCTGATCGACGTGAACGGCGTCGGCTATGTCGCCCTCGCCGGCACGCGCCTGCTCGCCCGCCTGCACGGCGGCGACAAGGTCACCGTCCATGTCGAAACGCGCGTCACCGAAGCCTCGATCACCCTCTTCGCCTTCGCCACGGATGAAGAGCGCGCCTGGTTCGTGCGCCTGCAGGATGTGCCCGGCGTCGCCGGCAAATCCGCCCTCGCCATCCTTGACGGCCTCGCGCCGTCCGAAATCATGGACGCCATCGCGCTGGCCGATTCCGGCGCCTTCACCCGCGCCAAGGGCATCGGCAAGAAACTCGGCGAACGCATCGTCACCGAACTCGCCGGCAAGGCCCCGCCGATGGGCCGTTTCGGCAAGTTCGAAACCGCCGCCGTCGCCGGCCTCGCCTCCGCCCCCGTCGCCGCTTCCACCGGCCCC
>JBGTKE010000229.1:0-2302 GCA_041744775.1 Hyphomonas sp.
GGTTTCGATCCAGCCGCGCCGGACGAGCGTGGAACCTTCCGGCTTGCCGGCGAGTTCGGCTTCCACGCGGGTGACAAGTTCGGCGACGGAGGCGGTGCCTTCGAGGTTCAGCGTCAGCTCGCGTTCGCCGATGCCGAGAAGGTGGATATGGGCGTCGGTGAAGCCGGGATACAGGAAGGCGCCGCCGAGATCGACGATTTCGACCTCGTCCTCGCTCCAATCGGCGGACATCGGGAGTATGGTGGCGATGATGCGGCCGTCCTCGCCGACGACGATGCCGGTAACGGTCTGGAGCACGCCTGCCCCGTCGGCGAGGCCGGTATAGATCGTGCCGTTGGTGAAGACGGTGACTTTTTCCGTGGCCTCGGTTTCCGTCGGCAAGGCGGGCGCGCAGGCGGCGAGCGACAGGGCGGCGGCGGACAGGAGGGCGAGGCGCATGGGGAACTCCGGGGCAGGATCGGCCAGAAGTCGCATGGTTTGAACCGCGCCGCAAATCCAGCCCGGAAATGCAAAACGCCGGACCCTCAGGCCCGGCGTTTCGAAGATTTAATGGGCGGTATGCGCTTAGGCGGCGACGGCCTTTTTCGCGATGTCGCGCTTGATTTTCAGCGCCTTGGTGGACAGGGCCTCATCCTTCGCCTTGGCGAGGAAAGCGTCGAGGCCGCCGAGCTTGTCGACCGTGCGCAGGGCTTTCGCTGCGATGCGCAGGCGGAAGTTCTGGTCGAGCGTTTCCGAGTGGAGCGTGACCTGCACGAGATTCGGCAGGTAGCGGCGCTTGGTCTTGATCTGAGAGTGGCTGACGCTGTGGCCGACCATCGGCTTCGTGCCAGTAAGTTCACATTCGCGGGACATGGGCCTCGCTCCGGGAAAGGGGCTATATTTGATCTGAAGGCGCGCTCCTACAGGCTGGGGGCGCCCCCTGTCAACCGGGGCGATTCAGGCAGGCCGAGCTGCCAGAGACGGGCTGACTGTCACCGGCTGTCATCTTATGTCAGTGGCCGGGAGCGGCAGAATAAGGCATGTATACGGCCGGGCTGTTCAGGCCGCGTTGGGAAGGGGCGATCTAGAAGGCGGGCAATCCGTGCCCGCATGACCGCAAAGGATGACTGGACCCGATGAAGCGCAGCCTCCTCTTCGCCGCCGCCTCGCTTGCCCTGCTGGGCGCTTCTGCTGCCCAGACCGGGCCCGCGGCGAGTTCACCCGCAATCCTCGCCAGCATCAAGACCGGCGCGCCGACGCGCATGGTCTATGAACTTGATGCGCGCGCGATGGTGTTCATCATTCCCGCCACCGGCCGCGCGAGCTTCACCGTCGACATGAAGCCCGATTCCTACGCCATCAAGTCGCGCGTGCGCACGACCGGGCTGGCCGATGTGTTCGTCAACTATGACATGAACCTGACCGCCGCCGGCAAGACCGGCGCGAACGGGCTGAAGACAACGAAGTATGTCTCCCAGAACAAGGACGGCAAGAAGAACCGGCGCGTCGAACTCGACATGACGGATACCGGTTTCTCGATGACCGCGCAGCCGAAATTCGGGAACCTCGGCGATCCGGCGGCGACGGCGGAACAGGCGATCCTCGCCAATGATCCGCTGACCGCGCTGATCACCTTTGCGCTGGAGCCACGCGCCAAGGGCGCCGATCCGTGCGGCGGGCCGATCAAGGTGTTTGACGGGCGCCAGCTGACCTACCTTCACCTCAAGCGCGGCAACCCCAACACCGTGAAAGTGAAGAGCCCCGCCTGGAGCGGCCAGGCCATCGAGTGCCATGTAACGATGGACAAGATTGCCGGCTACAAGAAAGGCGAGTCGAACAATGACACGCTGACCGGCATTTCCGGACCGTTGCGGATGTTTCTCGCACCTCTCGAAAACGGCGCCTATGTGCCGGTGCGGATCGTTGCGGACACCGACAAAGTCGGCAAGCTGACGCTGCAGGCGCGCACGCTGCGGTTCGAACCGCTGGTGACGGCGTCGACCGGGACGTCGTCAGGCGGCGGGCGGTAGCATCCAGATTTGGTGCACTTCGGCCTTCGGCCTCACTGCGCCTCACCCGGTCAGTAGGGTGCAGCGAGCGAAGCGAGGTGCACCACCTCACTCCTTCGGCAACCGCCTCAGCGCCGCTATCAATCCCGCCATATCCTCGGGCACGGGTACCTCGAAGCTGAGCGTTTCGCCGGTGACCGGGTGAACGAAACCGAGAACGGCGGCGTGCAGGGCCTGGCGGCCGAGCGCCTTGACGGCGGCCAGCGCGGCGGCGTGGCCGTCACCTGAACCGAGCGCCGTGAGGCCGAAGGCCG
>JBGTKE010000230.1:0-3095 GCA_041744775.1 Hyphomonas sp.
GTATGGCGGCTCGCCCGACTATTGGGTGCGCCCGAGCGCGCAGACCGAGTCCAGCCTGTCGGGCAAGCGCAGCACGCTGGTCAGCGAAGCGCTGCGCCTGCACCGGGGGCATCTGTCCGATCCGCTGGACGCTTTGCGCTGCCTTGGCGGGCGCGAACTTGCCGCCTGTGTCGGCGCGATCATCGCAGCGCGCCATCAGAGCATTCCGGTGGTGCTGGACGGTTTCGCGACGACGATTGCCGCCGGCGTGGTGCATGCGGTCTCGCCTGCGGCAGTCAGCCATTGCCTCGCCTCGCACATCACGCAGCGGCCGGCTCATGAAGCCGCGCTCGAGCGGATCGGGCTCGCGCCGCTCCTGCAATTGCAATTTCAGACGGGCGGCGGATTGGGCTCTGCAACCGCCATCGGGGTGCTCAAGACGGCCTGTGCACCGTTCATTGCGAAGCCTGCCGCTGCCTGACGCGACGTCAGTGCGGCATTCTTTACGTTTACGTGCACGTCACCTTGCCAGTGCACGGTTTTGACTGACATAGAGGTGCAAAGAGGCACCCAGAGGCACCGGAGGACCACCCAACATGAATCTCGACTTTACGCCCGAAGAGAACGCCTTCCGTGACGAAGTGCGCGCGTTCATCCGCGAGAACTATCCAAGGGAACTGACCGGCACGGGCACCCGCGAGGACCTGACGCGCGAACAGTTCCTTGCCTGGCACAAGATACTCGGCAAGAAGGGCTGGTCGGCGCCGGCCTGGCCTAAGAAGTACGGTGGCACCGGCTGGACCTCGACGCAGCGCTATATCTGGTCGGAAGAAAACGCGCGCATGGACACGATCATGCCGATGCCGTTTTCGGTCTCGATGGTCGGGCCCGTAATCTACACCTTCGGCAGCGAAGAGCAGAAGGCGGAACATCTGCCGGGCATCCTGTCGGGCGAAGTGTGGTGGTGCCAGGGCTATTCCGAACCGGGCGCTGGCTCCGACCTCGCGAGCGTCAAGACAACCGCGGTGCGCGACGGCGACCATTACGTGATCAACGGCCAGAAGACCTGGACGACGCTCGCCCAGCACGCCGACTGGGGCTTCTTCCTCTGCCGCACCGATCCCTCGGCGAAGGCGCAGGAAGGTATCTCCTTCATCCTCGTCGACATGAAGACGCCGGGCATCGAAGTGCGTCCGATCAAGCTGATCGACGGCACACACGAAGTGAACGAGACATGGCTGACGGACGTGCGCGTACCGGTCGAGAACCTTGTCGGCAAGGAAAACGAAGGCTGGACCTATGCCAAGTTCCTGCTGGCGCATGAGCGTTCGGGCATCGCCGGTGTGGCACGCTCCAAGCGGGGCATCGAGCGCCTGCGCGACATCGCCTCGTCCGAGACGATCGACGGCACGCCGCTGATCCTCAACGGCGACTTCGCCCGCAAGATCAGCCAGCTGGAAATCGACCTGTCGGCGCTCGAGTTCACGGAACTGCGCACACTGGCATCGGAAGCGGCCGGCAAGGGCCCGGGCCCCGAAAGCTCGATCCTCAAGGTCAAGGGCACCGAAATCCAGCAGCGCCTGACCGAGCTGACCCTCGAGGCCGTCGGCAATTATGGCGCGCCGTATGCGCGCGGCATGGACGGCCACGGCATCAACGACTTCGGCGTGGGTCCGGACTATGCAAACTTCGCGGCCGACATGTATTTCAACATGCGCAAGACCTCGATCTATGGCGGATCGAACGAGATCCAGCGCAACATCATTTCGAAAATGATCCTCGGCCTTTAAGGGCGAGGGCAGGGAGGATTACCCATGGATTTCAATTTCACTGAAGAACAGACGATGATCCGCGACAGCCTCGCACGGCTGATCAAGGACCAGTATGATTTCGACACGCGCCGCAAGGTCGTCGCCTCGAAAGAGGGCTGGCGTCCGAAGATGTGGGCCCAGTTCGCGGAACTCGGCCTGCTGGCCGCGCCGTTCAGCGAAGAAGACGGCGGCCTTGGCGGCGGCCCGATAGACGCGATGGTCGTGATGGAAGAATTCGGCAAGGGCCTCGTGGTCGAGCCGTTCCTTCAGTCGGTTGTCATCGGCGGCGGTTTCCTGAAGCGCGGTTCGGATGGCCAGAAGGCCGAACACCTTGCGCCGCTGATGACCGGCGAGCGCGTCTTCGCCTTTGCCTATGCCGAGCCGAAAGGCCGCTACAACCTGGCGGACCTCGAAACGACGGCGACGAAAGACGGCGCCGGCTGGAAGATTTCGGGTCACAAGGCCGTCGTCATTGGCGCGCCCTGGGCAAGCCACCTGATCGTCACGGCACGGACGGCGGGCGGGCGCCGCGACACCAAGGGTATCGGCGTGTTCATCGTGGCCAAGGATGCCAAGGGCGTCACCACGCGGGACTATCCGACGGTTGACGGTCGCCGCGCGTCGGAAGTGCACTTCGACAACGTGTCGGTCGGCGCGGACGCCGTGATCGGCGACGCCGCGGGCGGCCTGCCGCTGATCGAGCGCGTGACCGATGAAGCCATCGCCGCCCTCTGCGCAGAGGCCTGCGGCGCGATGAAGGTCGCGCAGACGATGACCGTCGAATACTCGCGCCAGCGCAAGCAGTTCGGCACGCCGATCGGCAAGTTCCAGGTGCTGCAGCACAAGATGGTCGATATGTTCATGGAGGCCGAGCAGTCGGTGTCGATGACCTATATGGCGACGCTGAAACTGGACGAGGATGACGTGACGCGGAAGAAGGCCGCTTCGGCCGCCAAGGTCCGCATCGGCCAGGCCGGACGTTTCGTGGGCCAGAACGCCATCCAGATCCACGGCGGCATGGGCATGACGGACGAGCTGGCCATTGGCCACTATTTCAAGCGCCTGACGATTATCGATTCCGAGTTCGGCAATGTCGATCACCACCTGAAGCGGTACACTGATCTTTCTGCTGCCGACATGGCAGTCGCCGCCGAGTAAGTTTCGAGCGATACAAATATAGGGCGGGGCTGGAGCGATCCGGCCCCGCTTTTTTATGCCTTGGCGGCCAGCATTTGCTGGATCGTCGCGATGGCGTCGTCATGCGACAGGCGGGCGCGCGCATGCCGGCGCGCGCCATCGGAGAGC
>JBGTKE010000231.1:0-4520 GCA_041744775.1 Hyphomonas sp.
CCGGCCTTGCCCTCGGCATCGACGGCGAAACGCACGCCGCGAGCCTCACGACCGGCACCGTCGCCGTCCTCGGCGGCGGTATCGATCACATCTATCCGCCCCAGCACGAACGTCTCTACCGGGAGGTAGCCGAACAAGGCCTGATCGTCTCGGAAAGCCCCACCGGCTATAAAGCCCGCGCGCAGGACTTTCCGCGCCGCAACCGGATCATCACAGGCCTTGCTCGGGGCACCGTAGTGGTCGAAGCTGCGGAGCGCTCCGGCTCGCTGATCTCCGCCCGTATGGCCGGGGAGCAGGGCCGGGAGGTGATGGCCGTCCCCGGTTCGCCCCTCGACCCCCGCGCTGCCGGCACCAACGGCCTCCTCCGGCAGGGCGCGGCGCTGGTCCGCCACGCCCAGGACGTGCTCGAAATCCTCGCCGGATTACCGCCGCTTCATGTCGCCGCCCCGCCGCCGCCCGCTTTCACACCGGATTACCTCGACGGACCCTTGCCCGCTGACCAGCTGGCCCGCGTCCGGCAGGCCCTCAGCCCCCATCCGATGCCCCTCGACGAGATCGCCCGCGCCGCGGGGCTGAACGCAGGTCAGTGCAACGCCGTACTTATGGAACTGGAACTTGCGGGCGAGGCGCTGTCCTATCCCGGCGGGCTGGTGGCCCGTGCCGTTTGAGCGCCTGTGGCGCGCTTGCACCGGACGAGCCGCCAAAAGCAGGCGGGAACGGCCGGATGGCTGGACGGCCCGCTGGATCGACTCTAAGCCTTTGAAATCGCCGCGCGGGATCCTGCAGGGGAAATCAGCCCGCGCGAACGCCGGCACAGTGAGGATCGCACATTTGGCTTTCTGGTCCCAATATGCCCTGCTAGCCGGCTTTTCGGCGGTCTTGCCGCTGGCCGCACAGGCACAGGAATCCGGCGGCGCCGCCCCCCCCTCCGCCGTGGAAGCCGCCGACGAACGGGTCATTCTCGAAGCCGACACGGTGTATGAACTCAGCGGCGAGAACAGCATCGTCGCCGAAGGCAATGTCGAGGCGCTCTACCAGGGCCGCACGCTCCGCGCCGACCGGATCGTCTACAACCGCACGACCGAGAAAGTGCGCGCCACCGGCAACGTCATCATCATCGATACCGATGGCTCGCAGCAGTTCGCCGACGAAATGGAAGTCGGCTCGGACCTCGCGGATGGGTATGCCATCGGCTTTTCCGCCCGCCTCGCACAAGGCGCCAGCGTGACGGCAAACTCGGCGATCCGCCAGTCCAGCGGGATTAATGCGCTCGATCAGGTCGTCTACACGTCCTGCGAGGTCTGCGCGGAAGACAAGACCCCGACCTGGTCGATCCGCGCCCGCCGCGCCGTGCTCGACCAGGAAAGCCAGATGATTTCCTACCGCGACGCGGTGGTCGAGATCGCCGGGGTCCCGGTCTTCTACCTGCCCTACCTCGCCCACCCGGATCCGAGCTCGGATCGCCGCTCGGGCCTCCTGATCCCGGATGTCGGCGTGTCGTCAAAGCTCGGCACCTTTTACAAACAGCCCTACTACTGGGCGATCTCGGACAGTTCAGACCTGACGATTGCCCCGCTGCTGTCGGCGAACGTCAATCCGCTGATCAACCTCGAATACCGCAAGCGTTTCTATTCCGGCGCCATCAAGATCGACTCGAGCTTCACGCACGAAGCCGATTTTGACAGCGACGGTGAACGCTTCGGCGAAGAGAAATTCCGCGGCCACGTCTTCGCCAACGGCGCCTTCGCGATTTCGCCGGACTGGCTCTGGGGCTTCGGGGTCGAAAGCCAGACCGACGACCTCTACGACCGCCGTTATGACATCGACGGCCAGACTGACAAGCGGGGCCTCTATTCCAACCAGCCGCGCCGCCTTCTGTCGCAGCTGTTCGCCGTCGGCCAGGGCGATGATTATTACGCCGATGTGGCCTTGTTGCAGTTCCAGGGGCTGCGCGGACAGGACGATGCCAGCCGCCTCCCGGTCGTCTCGCCGCTCCTTTATGCGGAGAACAACTGGGATCTCGGCGCTTACGGCTTCGCCAATGTAAACGTCTCTTCGGCGGTGCTGACGCGCGATGTCGGCGCCGACAGTCACCGTGTCAGCGTGGGCGCAGAATGGCGCGATTTCAACCTGCTTCCCGGCGGCGCAACCTTCGAACCCTTCGTCGAACTGCGCGGCGATTATTATGCGCTGGACGAAGCCGTAAGCGGCAAGAGCGACGTTACCCGCGCTGTCGGCAATGCCGGTGCCAAGCTGGCCTATCCACTGGTGCGTCCCGGAACATCGGTAGACCTGATGCTGGAGCCCGCCATTATGGCGGCCTGGGGCTTTTCAAATGCCAACGATCCAGCCATCCCGGTAGAAGACAGTCTGCTGTTCGAGTTCGACGAGTCTAGTCTGTATGAAGCCAACGGCTTCGGCAATTTTGACCTCCATGAAGGCGACGGCAAACTCAGCGCCGGCCTGACCGCCCGGGCGATCTGGAAGAATGGCACGGAATTCAGCACCACCATCGGCAAGCGTTGGCGCTCACGGCCGGATCCGGCCTTCGACGTCGCATCGAACCTCGATGGCACGTCATCCGACTGGGTCGCCTCCGCCTCGCTCGATCTCGGCCGCGCCCTGCAGCTGTCTAGCCGCCTTCGCCTCGACGACGAAGACTTTGCGCTGAACCGCCTCGACCTGCGCGCGTCTACCTCGTTCAACCGGTTCCGCGCGGTCAGCCAATACTACAAGATCGATTCGCGGGTCAGCCCGCTCGGCCAGCCGGACGAAGGCTTCTATGTGCGCGGCGAAGTCAAACTGGTCGGCGCCTATTCGATGATCTTTGGCCAGCTGCGCGACATCGCCAAGGATCTTGATGCGCGCCAGGAAATCGGCCTCGCCTATTCCGATGACTGTTCGCGGTTCGAACTGATCTACAGCCGCAGCGAGCTGCGCGACCGGACCCTCGGGCCGTCTGAGAACATCCAGTTCCGCTTTACCTTGAAATCACTGGGGAATTTCGGTTCCGGAGATTTTGACTAAGAACGGGCCCGTCCCTGCCCGAAAACTGCAACACTTCACCGCCTACTGTGCTGCTACGTTGCGCCCCGGTACGGGATTTGTATGGTCGCAGCGAAACTGCAACAGGCGTGCCGCGAAGCGGAATGCCATGGAGGATTTTGAATGGTGCGTGCAGTCTTGATGGCGGCCCTTATGGCCTTGAGCGCGCCCTTGGCGCTGGCTCAGGCCGCTGAGGAAAACCGTCTCCAACTCGAAGGCATTGCGGCGATCGTCAATGACAAGCCGATCTCGTATTCCGACGTCCGCCAGCGCGCGCGGCTCCTGATGCTGACGCTCGGGCGCCAGACACCGTCGCAGGAACAGCTTCAACAGATCACCGGACAGGCCCTCGAACAGCTGATCGACGAACGCCTGCAGCTCGACCGGGTGGCCGAGTACAAGGTCGAAGTCGATCCACGCGAGATCAACGCCGAGTTGGACGGCATGGCATCCGAGGGCGGCATCGGCGCAGACGGCCTGCGCCAGCAATTGCTCGCGGCCGGCGTCAACCCCGTCAGCCTCGAAGAACAGATCCGGGCTGACATTGCCTGGAACCGCCTGATGAGCGGCCTGTTCGGATCGCGTATCCGCGTGTCGGAAAGCCAGGTCGAAGACCAGCTGAACCGCCTGCGCACCGCTGCAAAGAAAACCCAGTACCGCGTCGGCGAGATCTTCCTGTACGCCCCCGAGGAAACGGCGCGCGTCGAAGCGCGCAAGGCTGCCGAGTCGATTATTCAGCAGCTCCAGCAGGGCGCAGAATTCCGCGTCGCGGCGCAACGCATCTCGTCAGCACCGACGGCGGCCACCGGCGGAGACATGGGCTGGGTGACGGCAGACGACCTCGCACCGGCTCTGGCCGAGGCTGTCTCCGGCGCGGCCGTTCCGGCGCTGTTGCCTCCGGTCGAAGTCGAAAGCGGCATCTACATCCTCACCGTCACCGCCAAACGCGAGCCGAGCCAGCCGACCACCCGTGTTGACCTGAAGCGCCTGGTGGCAACCGACGCGAAGGAAGCAACGCTGACCGATGCGATTTCCCGCATCAAGTCATGCGACGAGGTCAATTCCGTCGCCAACTCGAAGAGCGAGTTGCGTTCCCAGGACCTGCCGGACATTGACGTTGTCGAACTGGGCGAAGAGGGCCGCACGCTTGTTCTGGCGACCGAGGTCGGCTCGCCGACCGAGATTTTCGCCATCGGCGGCGGTCTGGCCGTGATGTATGTTTGCCGCCGTCAGGACGGTGCCGAAGCGCTTCCCTCGAAAGAAGACATGAAGAACTCGATCAAGGCGCGCGAGCTGGACATGATTTCCGAGCGTGAATTGCGCAACTCGCGCCGCGAAGCCACGATCATCTACCGTTAACGGCAAGAAACGCGCTTGCCTGTCGGGCCAATAGGCGCGACATCGCCGGCGTGAGCGCAAACGCCTTCCCCCCTCTGGCCCTGACCATGGGCGACCCCGCCGGCTGCGGCCCTGCC
>JBGTKE010000232.1:0-5046 GCA_041744775.1 Hyphomonas sp.
TCGTCGGTCTCCATCAGGATTTCGTGCATCGCGCCGTCGACCGTCACTTGTTCGCAATCCTTCAGCCGCCGGCAGATCTCGCTGTGCGAGGCATTGTCGACGAGCTGCTCATCGCCTGCGGAGGCGACGAAGACCGGGATGGTGACCTTCGACAGCGCGCGCGGCTTGGTGAACGTGGCGAGGATGTCGAGCGAGGCGCCAAGCCATCCCCAGGTGACCGGGCCGAGTTCCAGGTCCGGCGCGGCATCGATCAGGTCGCGCTGCAATTCCCAGCGCCGCTTGTCATGCGTGACGATATTGGTTTCGAACCGTTCGGGCGGGCCGGGCTGTACCGCATAGTCGCCGGAGCGGCCGGTCGCGCGCATTGCCCAGACGAGGTAACTCATGCCGAAGAACTTCGACTTCAGCCCCCACATCGGCGCGCTGAAGGCCGCGGCATCGACCTTGACGAGGTCCTGTGCAATCGCCGCCAGCGCAATCGCGCCGCCCATCGAATGGGCGAGGCAGACATGCGGCTTAGGCAGCCGGTCGCTCAGTTTCTCGAGCCCGTTCGCCAGCGCGCCCATGAAAGTCTCAAACCGGTCGATATGACCCTTCTTGCTGTCACCGAGCAGGCGTTCGGAGAGGCCCTGCCCTGGCCAGTCGAGGATCAGGATCGCAAAGCCCATCTGCTGAAGCTCGCGGCCCACTTCGAAATATTTCTCGATGAACTCGGTGCGGCCCGGGCAGACGATCACGGTACCGCGCGGCTTGGTGGGCGACAGCGCCGGCGCCGCGCAGGCGCGCAGTTCGCGCCCGCCGCTGCCCTTGAACCAGACCACGCGGGCGCCGTCAGGCGCCGGATTGCCCTTCAGGGTCACGAAATCCGATTGCCGGGTCTGCGAGTCAGGCATGGTTGATGTCCGGGGCAATACAAAAGGCCGCCCGAAGCTGTCTCCGGGCGGCCTTGCAAGTCAATCCCTGACGGCGGGCGAGATTAGCCGGCGAGTTTCTTCATCAGGCTCTGGAGCTGCATGGCGACCGACATGTCGCCGGCCACTTTCAGTTTGCCCTGCATGAAGGCCATCGTCGGGTCCATCGCGCCGGACGCGATCTTGGTGAAGTCGTCCCAGGTCACGCTGATCGTGGCATCCGCCGGATCGTCGGAATTATCGACCTTGCCATTGGCGCCGTCGATCACGAGTTTGCCGACGCTGCCGAAATCGAACTTCACTTTCTTCTTGAAATCACTGCCGCCGGAAAGGGCTTCCGAAGCGCGGGCAGTCAGTTGAGCAAGATCCATCCGGGTGTTCCTCCTTGGGAATTGGGTCTGGAGGGGGATAAAGCAAACCCGCGGGCGAGGGGCAAGAAGATTCCCGTTGACGGGCGCGGCGGCAAGGCGATCACCTGTCAGCCATGAGTTGGGAAAAATCGATCGAAGAACTGCGCCGGCGCGAGCGTCTGGCCGAGCATATGGGCGGGGACGAACCCGTCGAACGCCAACGTGGGCGGGGCAAACTGACCGTGCGGGAGCGCGTGGCGTTCCTCGCGGACCCGGGCAGTTTCCACGAGATCGGCAAGATTGCCGGCAAGGCGACCTACGGGCCGGATGACGAACTTTCGGGCTTCACGCCCTCGACCTCTGTCACCGGGCGGGCGCGCCTTGATGGCCGGCCGGTGGTGATTCTCGCCGATGACTTTACCGTGCGCGGCGGGGCGTCGGATGCCTCAATCTGGCAGAAGATGGTCCAGATGATCAAGATGGCCACCGAGTACCGGATGCCGCTGGTCCAGATGATTGACGGCACGGGCGGCGGCGGGTCGGTCAAGTCGCTGGAGAAGGACCCGCGCACCTATATCCCCGAGACGCCCGGCTGGAACGAGATCGTGACCGGCCTGTCACAGGTGCCGTTCGTGTCGCTGGCGCTGGGGCCTTGCGCCGGGATGGGCGCGGGACGGGTCGCGGCGAGCCATTTCAGCATCATGGTGAAGGAGCTGAGCCAGGTCTTCGTCGCCGGGCCGCCGGTCGCCATCGCGCTCGGCGAGAATGTCACCAAGGAAGAACTCGGCGGCTGGAAGATCCAGGGCCAGAACGGGACGGTCGACAATGTCGTCGACAGCGAGGCGGACGCCTTCGCGGCGGCGCGGCGCTTCCTCTCCTATTTGCCGCCCTCGGTGCATTACCTGCCGGAGCGAATTCAGCCTACGGACGATCCGAAGCGGAAGGAGGAGAGCCTGATCTCCCTCGTGCCGAAGGATGGCCGCACGCCCTACAAGCCGCGAAAGGTCATCGAGGCAACCGCCGACAAGGGCAGCTTCTTCGAGATCGGGCATGACTGGGGACGCGGCATCGTGACGGGCCTCGCGCGCATCGACGGCTACGCGGTCGGAGTCCTTGCGGGCGACCCCTTCTTCCTCGACGGGGCCTGGACGGCAGATGTCTGCGACAAGGTCACACGGCACATGGACCTGTGCTCGACCTTCCATCTGCCGGTCATCCACTTCGTGGACTGCCCGGGCTTCGCGGTCGGCGTAAAGGCGGAGACGGCGGGCGTCACACGTGCCGGCGTGCGGGCGATGACGGCGGTCTACCAGGCGGACGTTCCGGTCTGTTCGGTCGTCATCCGCAAGGCCTACGGCCTCGCCGGCTCGGTGATGATGAACCAGTCAAAGACCAAGTGGCGCTATTGCTGGCCCTCCGGCGACTGGGGCTCGCTGCCGATGGCCGGCGGGATCGAAGCGGCCTTTCGCAAGGAGCTGTCCGAGGCCGAGAACCCGGACGAATTGAAAGCCCAGCTCTACAAGAAGTTCGAGGCCATCCGTTCGCCCTTCCGAACAGCCGAGAGTTTCCTCGCCGAGGAGATCATCGATCCGCGCGACACACGGTCCCTGCTGGTCGATTTCGTCCATCATGCGCAGCGCGCGCTGACGCCGGGCGAGCGGCGCGTCAGCTACCGGCCCTGAGGCTGCCGCAACTCTTCCAGAAACCGGCGCCCTCTTGCCATTTTCAGGGCGTTGGTGCGTGAGTACCCGCTTGGGGAGGAAGACAACCATGAAATTCAAATTCAGTCTGGCCGGATTGGCCGCCACCTGGGTGCTGGGCGCCTGCGGAGGACCGGGTGGTTACTCGGACTCGCGCCCGTCCATGGCGCCGGCTGCGCCGGAGATGGCCATGAAGATGGCCAACCAGTCCATTGCCGAAGACGCGGCCGGCGGCGAAGCCGCGCCGGACGCCCCCGGCGCCGTTCAGTATATTGCCTATTCCCATTCCATCGGGATGCGGATCCCGGTGAAGGCCATCGAGCCCACGATGCAGGCGCATATCAACGCCTGCAATTCGGCGGGCCCTGCGGTCTGTGTCGTCACCAATTCATGGCTCAACGCCTACTCGGAAGACGAGGCCTCCGCTTCGCTCAACCTTCGCGCCACGCCGGCCTGGATCGACACGTTCCTAGGTGGCGTTGAAGCCGAAGCCGAAGCTGTGAAGGGCGAAGTTACGAACCGTCAGACCACGGCGGAAGATCTGACCGTCTCGATCATCGACATGGACGCGCGCCTGAAGTCGCAAATCTTGCTGCAGGCCCGGATCGAGGAACTGCTTGCAGACCGGCCGGGCAATCTGGGCGAACTGCTGGAAACCCAGCGCGAACTTGCCCGGGTGAACGGCGAGATCGACTCGCTGACATCCAGCCTCGCGGCGCTGCGCCAGCGCGTCAACATGAGCCAGCTCTCGGTGGGCTACGAAACCAAGCGCAACCCGGTCTCGCAGGGCGCGCTGTCGCCCCTGTCGGACGCATTCGGCAGTTTCTTCTACAATCTCGCCAGTGCCATCGCGGCCGTCATCACTGCCTTCGCGGTCGGCCTGCCCTGGCTCTTGCTGATCGGCGCCCTGCTCTGGATATGGCTGCGCCTGATCTGGCCGCGCGTCCGGCGGAAGAAGCCGCCGGCCGCCTGATCCGGAATAGACAGGCCGGGCGCTAGGCGCGCTCGGCCTGTTTCTTTTTGGCGGGCGGGTTGCGGGCGAGCAGCAGCGCGGCGACTTCCTTCGGCACGATCATCAGCATCTGGCTGAGGGTCGTCTCCCAGTTGTCGAGCAGGTCCTTGGCGCGGAGTGAGCCGGTGCGCTTGGCGTGCTCCTCGATCAGGGCTTTTGCTTCGCCGACATGATCTTCCGACATGTCTGCCAGCGGGTACCAGTCGATCGAATCCGGGTTCACCACCTGATCGAAGCGGCTCGCCGGATCCCATACATAGGCGGCCCCGCCTGTCATACCCGCGCCGAAATTGTCGCCGACCGGGCCCAGGATCACCGCGCGGCCATTGGTCATGTACTCGCAGCCATTCGCGCCGCAGCCTTCGACGACCGTTCTGGCGCCCGAGTTTCGCACGGCAAAGCGCACACCGGCCGTGCCGGCTGCGAACAGCTTGCCGGCCGTGGCGCCGTAGAGGCAGGTGTTGCCGATGATCGCATCGCCGATGGCAGAGCGCCGGTCGCGCGGACGCGGCGTGACAACGATGGTCGCCCCCGACAGGCCCTTGCCGACATAATCGTTCGCATCGCCGAGCACTTCCAGCAGCAGGCCTTGCACACTGAACGCACCGAGCGACTGGCCGGCCGATCCCTCGAGCCGGATGTGGAGGCGCCCTTCGGGCAGCGAATGCATCCCGAACTTGCGGGTGATGCGCGAGCTTGCCCGCGCACCGATGGCCCGCGTCGTGTTCTCGACGCCGTATTCCAGCTGCATCTTTTCGCCGCGCTCGAAGAAGGGCTCGGCGTCGCGCAGGATCTGCGCGTCGAGCGTGTCCGGCACCGGCTCGCGGCGGTTCGGCTTGTAGACGACCGGCGTGTCGGTATCGACCTGCACGAGGAGCGGGTTGAGGTCGAGATCGTCGAGGTGCGAGGCGCCTCGGCTGACCTGCTTCAGGAGGTCCGTGCGGCCAATGGCCTGGTCAAGCGATTTCAAGCCGAGCGAGGCGAGGATTTCGCGCACGTCTTCGGCAATGAAACTCATCAGGTTCACGACCTTGTCCGGATTGCCCGAGAAGTGCGCGCGCAGCGCCTCGTCC
>JBGTKE010000233.1:0-2956 GCA_041744775.1 Hyphomonas sp.
CCATGGTCCTGCCGCTTCTAGAACGTCCCTGAAACTTTGGTCGGAGCGAGAGGATTCGAACCTCCGACCCTCTGGTCCCAAACCAGATGCGCTACCAGACTGCGCTACGCTCCGGAGTCCCGATGTAAAGAGATGCGCCGGTCGCGCAAGCGCTTTTCGCTGTGTCAGACACGTTTGCGGCGCTGCCACCCAGACAGCGCCGCCAGACGTAATGCAATCCCGTTCTGGTCCCCCTTGGAACAGTCTGGTTGCTGCGTGCGTCCCGAATGGTTAATTAAACTTTGTGATACTTTGCTGTCTTGACATATCCGGCCACGGCGTCAGTCAAATTTGGCCAAAATGTGTTGAGTGTGAGGCAGAGTAAGAAAAGCGCGCCAAAGTTACTGGCCAGCTGCAATAATAATGGATGTCTGAATCGCCGTGCTGACAGTCTCCACTGCCTATCTGGCCAACTTTATTGAGAGCTCGATTGCGCTCGGCGCGCCGGCTGCGGCGCTCTACGGGCTGGTGCCGGGCGGCAAGGCGGCCTTCAACCATCCGGATACGCGGTTTCCTGCCAGCCTGATCGCCGATATCGTCAATGCGGCGGCGGAGCTGACGGGGATCGATTCCGTCGGCCTGCGGGTGGGCATGCAGTTCCGGCCGGCGACTTTCCTGGATGTCGGTTACGCGCTGGCGGCGGCCTCGACGATCCGCGAGGCGCTGGAGATCAATATCCGCTACCAGCCGCTGACGCAGGAGGTGGCGCGCACACGCCTCGACATCGACAGGACCGAGGCGCGGATCGTGCTCGAACCGGCATTTCCGGACGCCGAGGCGATGCGGCGCGTGACCGAGGCAATCATGGCGGGCTATGCCTCGATCGGGCGGTGGCTGCTCTGGGATCAGGAGCGGCTGGTGGCGGCGGTGCGGTTCCGGCATGCCCGGCCCAGTCAGGAGACCTGCGACTTCTATCGCGGCCTGTTTGGCGACGTGGTCAGTTTCGGCGCGCCGGTTGACATGATGGTGATCGATGCGGCGCTGGTCTCGCGCCCCTTGCCGAATGCCAACCCGGCGCTGGTGCAACTCCTCAGCGCCCGGCTGAATGCGCGCCTCGGGGCGTTCAAGGCGGGCAGTGTGCTGCGCACGCTGGTGGTAGAAAGCCTGCACAAGCAGATCCGCAAGGGCCGGCCGGGTCTCGAGGACACCGCGAAGCTGCTCGGCATGAGCGGGCGTACGCTGCGCCGGCGCCTGCGGGTTGAGGGGCTGAGCTATTCGGACCTTCTGACGGCCGCCCGCAAGGAGGCCGCCGAAGTCTACATTCACGAGGAGAAGCTGACGCTGGCGGATATTGCCGGGCTGCTGGGGTACGGCGACCAGACCGCCTTCATGCGCGCTTTCAAGGGCTGGTTCGGCGAGCCGCCGGGATCCTACCGCGACAAGCTCCGGGTACTGAGGAATTAAGCGGGGCGGGACCCTAAAGCGGGCTCCAGCCTTCTTCCGTGTCGGGATCGTCCGAAGGCGGAGGGGTCTCTTCGCGGTCGGCGTTCAGGCCGAGCTTGTCGGCTATGGCGTAGAGGGCGGGTTTGACGCCTTCGCCGGAGACGCCGGAGAGGAGGAGGGGCTTGCCCTTGTAGGCCTTCTTCAGGAGCTTGGCCTGATCGGCGACGAGTTCGGGGGTCAGGGCGTCGATCTTGTTGAGGGCGACGATTTCGGGGCGGGCGGCGAGGTCCGGGTCGTAGGCGGCGAGCTCGTTGCGGATGGTGCGGTAGGCGCCGGCGGGGTCGTCCTGCGTGACGTCGATCAGGTGCAGGAGCACCTTGCAGCGCTCGACATGGCCGAGGAAGCGGTGACCGAGGCCGGCGCCTTCGGCCGCGCCTTCGATCAGGCCCGGGATGTCGGCGAGGACGAAGCGGGTGCTCGTGCCGAGATCGACCACGCCGAGGCCGGGGTGAAGCGTCGTGAACGGATAATCCGCGATCTTCGGATGGGCGGCGGTGGCGGCGGCGAGGAAGGTCGACTTTCCGGCATTCGGCAGGCCGACGAGACCGGCGTCCGCGATCAGTTTCAGGCGCAGCCAGATCCAGCGCTCCTCGCCCGGCGCGCCGGGGTTCGAGCGGGCGGGGGCCTGGTTGGTCGAGGTCTTGAAGCGCAGGTTGCCCCAGCCACCATTGCCGCCTTCGGCGAGCAGGACTTTCTGGCCGGGCTCGATCAGGACGGCGATCAGGGTTTCCTGATCTTCCTCGTAGATCTGCGTGCCGACCGGGACCATCAGGATCGCGTCGTCGCCGCCCGCGCCGAAACGGTTGCGGCCCATGCCGTGGCCGCCCTTCTTGGCCTTGAAGTGCTGCTGGTAGCGAAAGTCGATCAGCGTATTCAGGCCTTCGACCGCGAGGGCCCAGACATCGCCGCCGCGCCCGCCGTCGCCGCCGTCCGGGCCGCCATATTCGATGAACTTCTCGCGCCGGAACGAGACCGCGCCGGCGCCGCCGTCGCCGGAACGGATGTAGACTTTGGCCTGGTCGAGGAATTTCATGAGTGGGCTCTTATATGTTTCAGGCGACCCGCGCCATCATGACGTGGTCTGACTTTGTGCCCCGGCCCTTGCTGAACATCGGGCTGCGGCCGCAGGGCAGGAAGCCGAGTTTGGTGAGGATACGGCCAGAAGCAGGATTGTCGGCGAAATGGCCGGCGACGAGGACGCGGGCTCCGCGCGTTCTTTCCAGCCAGCGGATCAGTCCGGCGCCGGCTTCGGTGCACAGGCCCTTGCCCCAGTAGTCCGGCATCAGCCAGTAGCCGATCTCGAACGGATCTTCGGTCTGGGCCCTTGTGGCGGAGATGATGCCGCCGAGACCGCCTTCGGGGGTCGTGATCGCATAGAAGTGGCCGGTGTCCTCCTCGCGGGCGCGGTCATGGGTGGCGATCCAGGCGAGGGTCTGGGCCTTGGTCTGCTCGGGCGGGACGCTGGCGAGCATCA
>JBGTKE010000234.1:0-5057 GCA_041744775.1 Hyphomonas sp.
GTGCGGGCGCCGACATAGCCCATCGCGGCGCGCAGGCCGCCGACCATCTGGTAGATGATCGGGGTCAGCGAGCCCTTGTAGGGCACCTGCCCCTCGATGCCTTCCGGCACCAGCTTGTCGGCCGCAGCGTCCTTCTGGAAGTAGCGATCCGCCGAGCCCCGCGCCATGGCGCCGAGCGAACCCATGCCGCGATACGCCTTGTAAGAGCGGCCCTGGTACAGGAACACTTCGCCGGGGCTTTCCTCGGTGCCGGCGAACATTGAGCCCATCATGGCGGTCGAAGCCCCCGCGGCGAGCGCCTTAGCGAAGTCGCCCGAGAACTTGATACCGCCATCGGCGATGATCGGGATGCCCGAAGCGGCTGCGGCGTTGGCGCAATCCTCAATCGCGGTGAGTTGCGGCACGCCCACACCAGCAACGATGCGCGTGGTACAGATGGAGCCCGGGCCGATGCCCACCTTCACGGCATCAGCGCCTGCATCGATCAGCGCCTTGGTGGCTTCCGCCGTCGCGACGTTGCCCGCGATGATCTGCACGGCGTTGGAGATTTTCTTGGCGCGCAGGACGGCGTCAGCAACGGCTTTCGAGTGGCCGTGCGCGGTATCGATGACCACGACATCTGCGCCCGCAGCGATCAGCGCCTCGGTGCGTTCGAAGCCCGGATCACCGACCGTCGAGGCGGCGGCCACGCGCAGGCGGCCAGCCGGATCCTTCGCGGCGAAAGGGTTCAGCGAGGCCTTGTCCATGTCCTTGACGGTGAGCAGGCCGATGCAGCGGCCACTGTCGTCGACGATCACGAGGCGTTCGATCCGGTGCTTGTGAAGCAGGCGGCGGGCTTCCTCGATCGGCGTGTCGATCTTCACGGTGACGACTTCGCGCGTCATCAGGCTCGCGACTTTTTCGTTGGCGTCTTCCGCAAAGCGCGTGTCGCGATTGGTGACGATGCCGACGACTGTGCCGTTCGTCTCGACGACCGGAATGCCGGAGAAACGGGTACGCTCTTTCAGCTCGCGCAGGTCGCCAAGGGTGGCTGTCGGGGCGATGGTGACGGGGTTCATCACCACGCCGCTCTCGTATTTCTTGACCATGGCGACTTCGCCGGCCTGCTGCTCGATCGACAGGTTGCGGTGAATCACGCCGATGCCGCCAGCCTGTGCCATGGCGATGGCGAGGCGCGCTTCGGTGACCGTATCCATGGCCGCCGAGAGCAGGGGGATGTTCAGCGGAATTGCCTTCGTCAGGAAGGTCGAAACGTCGACTTCTGAAGGCATCACCTCGCTCGCGCCGGGCTGCAGGAGCACGTCGTCGAAGGTGATCGCTTGCCGGATTATCATGTGGGGAGCTCCCTTTTTGGCCTAGTAAGGGAGTCGGGGGGGCTTGTGAAGCCCTTTCCCAAGTCCGTGCTCCACAGGCTTTCTGCACAGCCGCTTTGACAGGCCTCTCGGTGCACTCGATAGAAGCCCTATTAGTTGCATCTGAAACCATCGTGTCCTGGAGAGGAACCTGGATGAACTTGTCAGATTATGGATTGAGCACGCAGCGCGGCTTCCTGTCGGGGTTTGACCCGGCCGCCGTCTCCCTGCCCGCCGAGCTGCAGCCCGCCCGCGAAATGGCCCCGCGCCTGCCGCAGCTGATCCCGACCGGCCACCTGCGCAGTTTCCTCGAAACGCTGCCGAAGCTGGACCTGATGGCGTTCTGCGCGAGTGCCAGTGACGCCGAACTACGCATTGCCATGTTGCATTACAGCTTCATGGTGCAGGCCTATGTCTGGGGCGAGCCGGAGGCGCCAGCCAAGCTGCCGGCCTGCCTCGCCGTTCCGATCTGGCAGATCGGACAGGCTATCGGCCAGCCGCCCCTCCTCCCCTATTCCAGCTACACCCTCGAAAACTGGACCCGGTTTGACGGGAAGGGGCCTATCGACCTTTCGAACATTCACACGCTGCAGCATTTCGAAGGCGGCATGGACGAAGCCTGGTTCATCCTCGTGCACGTCGCCATCGAAGCGCGTGCCGGCGAAATGCTGCACGAGGCAACGAAGCTGGTCGATGCCGCGAAGGACGAGAACGAAGCCGAGATCGAACGCGCGCTCGGCGCGATGAGCGCAGTCTGGGACGACGTGAACGCGATCTTCGACCGGATGCCGGAGCGCTGCGATCCGTATGTCTACTTTCACCGTGTGCGTCCGTGGATCCATGGCTGGAAAGACAATCCGGCACTGGGCGAGGGCCTCATCTATGAAGGCGTCGCCGAGACCGGCGGAAAGCCGCAAGCCTTCCGTGGGCAAACGGGTTCGCAATCCTCGATCGTGCCGGCCATTGATGCGCTGCTGGGCATCGGGCATGCAGGTGATCCGTTGCGGTCGTTCCTGGATGAGCTGCACGCCTATCGCCCTCCGCAGCATCGTCGCTACATCGATGACCTGCGCGCGCAGAGCGTGCTGCGCAGCGCCGTGCAGAAGCTCGGCAATCCGGCGATCCGCGAACTGTACAACGACAATATCCGCAAGCTTGCGCGCTTCCGCACGCGCCACCTCGAATACGCAGCGACCTACATCAACCGGCAGGCCTCAACAGCCGCCGGCAATGATCCCGATGTGGGCACCGGCGGAACACCGTTCATGCGCTACCTGAAGAAGCACCGCGACGAAGCCGAGGCGCATCTGCTCTGAGAAGCCGTCCATAAACCGTCCACAACCCGGTGTGGACTAGTCCACACAAAGCGTGTGCGCGATTCGGCCGTCTTCGACGACCGTACGGCAGCCAAACCGGGCGTCCGTCGTCTGGCAGGTGCCTGTCACTTCGGTCCCCGGAACGTGTTCGCCGTCTGCTTCGTAACGGCATTCGCCAATGCAATCGGCCTCGCCGGTGCAAGCGTTTCTGGCGTCCGCGAAGGTCTGCACGCAGTTTTCCCATTGCAGCTTTCCGCTAGGTTGGATCGTTCCGCCGGCAGCTTCGCACGCAGCGCGTTCTTCTGCGGTGGCCTGGGAGGCAGCAAACTCGATCTGCGTGTATACAGACTCGCCAGGAGCGGCGGGTTCAGCGGTAACCGCCTCGACAGGGGGTTGTTCGACGGGCGCTTGATCGGGCGGCGTCTGGTTCGAACAGGCGGCGGCGAACAGCGACAGGCAGGCAATGGCAAGACGTTTCATCCGGGGAACCTCGCAAAAGCCGGAACTCCTTCCGGCATCAGATGGAAAATGTGAGCATCGGCAGTCTGCAGGATGACCTGCGGGCCTTTGAACAGTTTTGGATCGTCAAGCGAGCCGACCTTGAGAATGACAGCGTGCGGCAGAGCCTGTGAGCGGGTCAGAAGCTGCGTGCCGCACTCCGGGCAGAACTGGCGTGTTGCAGCGCCTTTCAGGTCCGGGCGGGTAAATGACTTCGGTTCGCCCTTTGTGAAGCGGAAACCGGCAACCGGCATCGCGATGAAGTCATTGCCTTCGCCGCCTGTGAAATACTGGCACTCGCGGCAATGGCAACGCGCCTTCATGATCGGGTCGCCTTCCGCTTCGTAGCGCACGGCGCCGCAGTAACATCCTCCGGTGATCGTCATTGTTTTCCTCCCGTTTTTGGCGCGGCGCCTCTGAATCCCTTGGCGACAACGTAGATTTCCGGACTGCCTGAACGGCTGGCCGGCGGCTTGATATGTTTTACCGTCTTGAAGTGCGTCTTGAGCGTCAGGAGGAGTTCCTGCGTAGTGCCGCCCTGGAACACTTTCGAACAGAAGGAACCGCCCGGCGCGAGGTGCGAAATTGCAAAGTCGACGGCTAGTTCGACCAGCGAAACGGTGCGCAGGTGATCGGTCTGTTTGTGGCCGGTCGTGTTGGCAGCCATATCCGACAGGATCAGGTCCGGAGGCCCGCTCAAGGCCGCGAGAACCTTGTCCACATCATCGGGATCGTTGACGTCGCCTTCGATGATCGTCGCGCCGTCGATGGTCTGAACCGGCAACAGATCGATCCCCACGACTTCCGCTGCGCCTTTCAGCAGCGCGACCTGGATCCAGCCGCCCGGTGCGCAGCCGAGATCGATGACGCGCTGGCCGCGTTTCAGGATGTGCGCTTCCTCGTCGATCTCGAGCATTTTGTACGCCGCGCGGGAGCGATAGCCGGCATCGATGGCCTTGCGGACGTAGGGGTCCTGCAATTGCCGTTCGATCCACTTTTTCGAACTCTCGGTCTTGGCATTGCGGGCGATCACCTTGCGCTCGGTGACGCTCCGGCCCGAGCCGGCCTTTTCGGTCGTCGGCTTCTTCCAGCGCCGTTTCTCTTCATCCGACATTGCCGTCTCCAACAGGGGCTGGCCTTTGGCTCGGCCGTTTCGGGCGACGGCGCCTTTGGGGCCGCTGTCCGTGCATCATCGACAATAGGATGCCTTCGCGAAGGCCGCGATCCGCAACGCGCAGTTTATGCGCGTCGAACACTTCCCAGACCGCCTCCATGATCGCGCATCCGGCGAGCATAAGCGGCGCGCGTTCTTCGCCGATGGTGGGAAGCTGAGCGCGCCCGGAAACTCCGAGCTGCCGCAACTGGTCCATCGTGGCACGGCCATCCTCCCGGGAGAGCCAGGTGCCGTCCACCTTGTCACGGCGATAGCGGTCGAGCTTCAGATGAACTCCCGCGAGACAGGTCACAGTGCCGGAGGTGCCGATCAGATAGCCTTCATCTTCGGCAAGCCGTTTCGCCACGCGGTCGATTGCCGGCCAGCTTTTCACGGCGTTTCGGGCCCGCTCGAGCATCAGCGGCCAGGCGGCCACTTCATCGCTGAGATCAACGGCTTCCGAAAGCGTAACCACACCGACCTTCAGGCTTGTCCAGTCGAGGATCGGCGCGTCGCGCAGGATACCGGCAAGGCCTCCGCTTCGGGTGGCGCTGGCATCGACGTGGGAAAGTTCGGTCGAGCCGCCCCCAACGTCCACGACCAGCACAGACTTCACCTCAGGCAGGATCAGGTCGTAACAGCCAATGGTCGCCAGGCGGGCTTCTTCCCGGGCGCCGATCACCTTGAAGGTCAGGCCGGTCTCATCCTGCACGCGGCGAATGAAATCAGCCCCGTTGA
>JBGTKE010000235.1:0-2109 GCA_041744775.1 Hyphomonas sp.
AGTTGCGCATGTAGTCGCGTTCACTAATGCCCATGGCGGCCACGGTATGGCGCAGTGAAGGCACTGTGGCCTCCCCTACACCGATACGGCCGATACCTTCGGGTTCCAGCAGGGTCACGTCGATGGCATGCACACCATCCGAGTTCAGTTCATTCTCAAGATATGTGGCGGTTATCCAGCCTGCCGAACCTCCGCCGACGATCAGAACGCGTTTTGCCATGCTGCCAGAAAACCCTTCCTTATCGGCCGAAACCATTGTTGGAGCCGCCTGTATCAGCACAAAAGTCCCGTCAACGACAAGCCGGGCTTGTGCATAATGGCCATTTGGCTACAGGAATGGCATAAAGCCGCCGAAACCCCACCGACACGGCCCCTACGGCATTCAGGCTCACAGATGACCGACACAGACCTCCTCCTGCCCCTGCGCACCGGCGAAATCCGCATCCACGGCCCCGAGGGCTTCGAGGGCATGCGCCGCGCGGGGCGCCTCGTCGCCGAATGCCTCGACATGCTCGTGCCCGAGGTCAAAGCCGGGGTGACGACCGAGTATCTTGACCGCCGCGTATTCGAATTCGTCAACGACCATGGCGCAACCTCCGCCACCATCGGCTACCGCGGCTATCGCCACGCCTCGTGCATCTCGGTGAACCATGTCATCTGCCACGGCATCCCGGGTCCGAAGGCGCTGAAGGACGGCGATATCGCGAACATCGACGTGACGCTGATCCTCGACGGCTGGCACGGCGACCATAGCCGGATGTACGGCGTCGGCGACGTGAAGCGCAAAGCCGAGCGCCTGATGGAAGTGACCTACGAAGCCCTGATGGCCGGCATCGCGCGGGTGAAACCCGGCGCGCGGTTTGGCGACATCGGCGGCGCGATCAGCGAGGTGGCGCGCCTCAACCGTGTCTCCGTGGTAGATGAATTCTGCGGGCATGGTCTCGGCCGCCTGTTCCATGACGAGCCGAACGTCGTGCACTCCTCCGCCTACGGAACAGGCCCGGTGATGCAGGCCGGCATGTTCTTCACCGTCGAGCCGATGCTGAACCTCGGCCGCAAGGACGCCGCCATCCTCCCCGATGGCTGGACCGCCGTGACGCGCGACCGCCAGCTCTCCGCGCAGTTCGAGCATTCCGTCGGCGTGACCGAAACCGGGTACGAGATATTCTCCGCCTCCCCGAAGGGCTGGCACGAGCCGTTCAAGGTCAAAGTCTAGCCGCATGTCCGGGGGGGCTGACGGCGAAACCGAAACACCCCACTGGCAAGGCCACCGCGAACGCCTGCGCGGCAAGCTATTGAAGCGCGGCGCGGGCGCGCTCGACGATTACGAGATCCTCGAAGTGCTACTGATGGCGTTCATCCCGCGCCGGGATGTGAAGCCGGTTGCCAAGGCGCTGGAGAAGCAATTCGGAGGATTGTCCGCGATCCTCGCCGCGCCGGTGGAAGACCTCGTCAAGGTCGACGGCGTCGGCGAAACGGTTGCCGCCTACCTCAAGGCGATTGCCGAACTCAACTCCCGCGCCGCGCGCGAGACGATCCGCGCGCGTGAGGTGATTTCCTCCTGGAGCGCGCTCGTCGAATATGTCCGCCGCGAGATCCAGCACGAGACCCGCGAACAGTTCCGGGTGATCTTCCTCGACCGCAAGAACCAGCTGATCCTCGACGAAATCATGGGCCGCGGCACGGTCGACCATGCGCCCGTCTACCCGCGCGAAATCGCCCGGCGCGCGCTGGAGGTTCAGTGCTCGAGCCTGATCCTCGTGCACAATCACCCCTCCGGTGATCCCAAGCCGTCCCGCGCCGATATCGACATCACGCGCGAGATCATCGACGTGCTGCAGCCCTTCGATATATCCGTACACGATCATCTGATCGTGGGCACGAACGGCGTGGTGAGTTTCAGGTCGGCGGGGCTGATCTGAGTTCGATCCGCCGCGCCACGCCAATCCGCTCCAGAAACGCCTCGTCATGGCTCACCACCAAAAGCGCGCCATCATAAGCGACCAGCCCCGCTTCCACCGCCTCAAGGGAGGTAATATCCAGATGGTTCGTCGGCTCGTCGAGGATCAGGAGTTGCGGCGGGGATGGGCCGCCAAGCACGCAGGCGAG
>JBGTKE010000236.1:0-3625 GCA_041744775.1 Hyphomonas sp.
CGCCGAGGGTTTCCAGCGCGGCCGTGATATCGCCCGGCCCGTCGACCGGCTCGAACGGCGCGGTGGCGATGCCCTGCGCGTTGAGGAAAGTCTTCTCGGTATACCGGTCCTGCGACACGGTCAGCGACGCGGCGCGCGGGCGCACCGGCGTGCCAGCCGCTTCCACGGTCTCGATTGTCAGTACCGGGACATTCTCGAATTCGAGGGTCACGGCGTCGCACGCCTTCGCGAATTCCGTCAGCGCCTCGGTATCATCCCAGGCCGCCGACCAGACGCCCGCCGCGACGCGGCCCGCCGGCGGGTCCTCCTCCGGCGAATAGATCAGCATGTCGAAGCCGAGCTTTGCTCCGGCGCTCGCAAGCATCCGTCCAAGTTGGCCGCCGCCGAGTATCCCGATCGTCGCGCCGGGCCGGAGCGGCGTCATTCCTCAGGGGCCTCTTTCACGCCGGCGGTCTGCGCTGCGCGGAAGGCGTCCAGCCTGGCGGCGACGCCCGCATCTTCCAGCGCAATGATCGAGGCGGCGAGAATGCCCGCATTCACCGCGCCCGCCTCGCCGATGGCGAGTGTGCCGACGGGCACACCTTTCGGCATCTGCACGATGGAGAGAAGGCTATCGAGGCCCTTAAGTGCCTTCGATTGCACCGGCACGCCGAGAACGGGCAGGGGCGTCATCGAGGCTGCCATGCCAGGCAAATGGGCCGCACCGCCGGCGCCGGCGATAATCACCTTAAGGCCGCGTGCCTTGGCTGATTTGGCATAATCCACGAGACGATCCGGCGTCCGGTGGGCCGAGACGATTTTCGCCTCATAGGCCACGCCCAGCGTCTCCAGCATCCGCGCGGCTTCCTGCATGACCGGCCAGTCGGACTGGCTTCCCATGATGATGCCCACGACCGGGGTCTTGCCCGCTACCATTGCCCGCCTCGCTGCCGGAAAACGCGCACAATAGGAGCGCGGGGGCCGGGGTCAACCGTTCGTGTGCCGACCTTCCGGGCGCGCCGCGTTCGCGTGTCGGGCGAAATGCGCCGAGGCCTCCCCTTGTGTTCGTTTCGGGAGTATCCTTGCGCCATGGCAAAAGACTTCCCGCCTTTTGATTCGGCCGAACGGCGCGCCCTGATGGACGCGCTTGGGCTGGATCTGAAGCAGCTTGACCGGCGCACCCGGGCCGCCATCGAGGCGCTGAGCGAGGAAGTGCTGGCGCTGCGCGACGAGGCCGCCACTCTGAAAGCCGCGCTCGCCGACGCCGAACTGCTGGCCGACAATGACGCCCTCCTGCCGATTTTCAACCGCCGCGCCTTCGAGCGCGAAGTCCGCCGCGAGATCGCCCTGTCCGGCCGGTTCCAGACACCCCTGTCGCTGATCTTCATCGATCTCGACAACTTCAAGCTGGTCAATGACATTTACGGCCACGCCGCCGGCGACGGCGTCCTGCTCAGGGTCGCGGATATCCTGATGGACCGCACCCGTGAGACCGATATTGTCGGCCGCCTCGGCGGCGACGAATTCGGCGTCGTGCTCGCCCATGCCACCTATGACGATACCCAGCGAAAGGCGATCCAGCTCGCCACCGCCATTGATGCGCTGGAAGTGCGTGATGACGCGAACCCGTCTGCCCCGGTGGTGCGGGTTGGCGCCAGTTGCGGCGTCGTCGAATGGCGCACCGGCCAGGGCGCCGCCGCCCTGATCGCGCGGGCCGATCAGGCCATGTTTGTCGAAAAATCGCGCCGCAAGGCCGCCAGCCGCGCGGTTCGCTGATCAACTAACGGACAGTTAACGAAATCGGGTCTGGTGTTGCATGACACCGGCCCCCGCTTGTGGCATGTTGAGGAAACGGCCCCACAAGTGCCGTGCTGAAAAACAGGAGACTGCCCATGTCGCTCAATGGTCGGATCAGTGAGCTCGCTGCTAAGCATCGCCACCTGGACGAACAGATAACCGCCGAACAGAAGCGCCCCTCCCGCGACGATCTGACGGTCAAGGATTTGAAGCGACAGAAACTGAGGGTTAAGGAGCAGCTGCGACAATTGAAGGTCAGCTGACGCAATCCCACTTGGCCCGCTTCTTGCGGACTGGCCGGGACACAATGTGGCCTCAGCCGTCCGGAGACTTGGGCTTATGAAACCAGACCCGACCCTGCGCGCCGCCGCGCTTCGCCGCGTGCGCGTCCATGGGTGAGCCCGTCACCCTGGTGCTCGGCCTCGGCCGCGAAGTCGGCAACGCCGTCGCCCGCACTTTCCAGGACGATGGCCACCGCATCCTCGTGGCCGATCCGCTTGAGGAACGCCTCGAGTCGGCCCGCGGTGCGCTCGAGGATGGTGCGGCCACCTATCACGGCGATCTGCATTCCCGCCTCGGCCTTCGCAATGCGATCACCGCCGCGCTCGAAGCCTTCGGGCGGATCGACAATGCCGTGATCATTCCGGAGATCGAGGACGGCGACCAGCTGCTCGACTTCGCCCAGGAGAAATTCGAAAAGGCGCTCGCCCGCTCGGCCCGCGGCGCCGCGCTGGCCCTGCGCGTGATTGCCGAACGCCTGCTCGAGCAGGAAGACTTGCCTCAGGCCGGCGTCCAGCGGATCCCGCAAAAGGGCACCATTACCTTCGTGCTCGGTTATGCCGCCATCGCCTCGATGCCCGGCCGCTTCACCGAAAGCGTCGGCCAGCATGCGATCCTCGGTGTGATGAAGGCCGGCGCGCTGGAACTCGCCGAGCATGCCATCCGCGTCAACGCGGTCATCGCCATCCGGCCACGCGAGGAGCGTTCCGAAACCTGGACCGCCCGCCGCGTGCCGCTTGGCCGCGCGGCGAAGTCCGACGAGATCGCCGAAGCGGTCCGCTACATCGCCTCTCCGCAGGCCGCTTTCCTGACCGGCCAGAGCCTGATCCTCGACGGCGGCCGCTCCACCCTGTCGGGTATGCTGGACTAAACGGGCGAAAGCGCGGACACGCCGCCCTTGGTGTAGGATGCCTTGAAGCTTGCGGCGGTTTCGGCGGTGTAGTCCGGCGCGTAGATCGTGGAGACCTTGCGGAACGTCGCCTGCACGTCTTCGGCGGTCAGCGTCACCAGCGTGTAGCCATGGCCGAACGGGTCGTGCCAGATGATCTCGTCGTTGACGTCCGCGATCTGCTGGCCAAGGTCCGGCATCGCCTTCACATAGGCGCCCATGCCGGGCGAACTGATCGAAGTGCAGCCGAATTCGACGCCGCGCCGGACGCCGCCCGCATCGATGAGTTCATTGGCATAGGCCGTGTGCGTATCGCCCGCGAGGGTGACGAGCGAGGCGCCGCTCGCCGCAACACTGGCATACAACCGCTCGCGCGCCGCCGGAAAGCCGTCCCAGGCATCCAGATTCCAGGGCATGCCCAGCGCCGTGAAGGGAAGGAAGGCCAGCACTTCCGGCCGGTCCTGCGCGGCGACCTGTTCGGGCGTCATCACCTTGGTGAAATCGGGCAACTTGGTCCGCGCCATGATCACCTGGTTGGCCAGCACTTGCCAGGCCGCGCCGGACTGGACCGATGCGCCAAGCTCCGCTGCCAGCCAGGCTTCCTGTTCGGCGCCCAGCATCGTGCGGGCCGGATCGGCCGCCGCCTGCAGCGTCGCCATCACGCGTGCGCCGATCTCATCC
>JBGTKE010000237.1:0-4115 GCA_041744775.1 Hyphomonas sp.
GCGATCCCGCACCCCATGCCCGCCGCCTTGCGCGACGCTTCGGCACATTGCTCGTCCCCGGCCTGCGCGAGCTGCCCGTGCCCTGGCACGTCATCCGCCGCGCCGGCCCCTATATCGACAACCTCCTCCTGCGCCTCGACCAGGCCGCGAGGCCAGAGGCGTGGGCCGGGCTGGATACGTCCTAGATTGTTGCAGTTGCCGCGAACGCCCACATCTCCGAAGACCCCTGCGAAGGCAGGGGTCCAGTTCTACCTTGCGCTGGATACCTGCCTTCGCAGGTATCCACGGCATAAGTCGTGGCGGATGCAAATCCCGCTCATCCCCGCGAAGGCGGGGATCGCGTGAGGAAGCTAAACCCCCTCCACAAAAATCACCCGGTAATCCGCCCCCTGAAACCTGTGCGCCCTGGCCGCCGTATATTCCGGGCTTTCATACCAGGCCTTCGCCTCCGCCATCGTCGGGAACGAAAGGATCACGACGCCGTCCGCATTCGAGCCTTCGGTCACTTCATGTTTGCCGTAGAAGGCAAGCGCGGTGATCTTGTGATCTCCACGGGCGGATCTGGCCGCCTCGGCGTAGCGGGCCATCGCGCCCTCGTCGCGCAGCTTCTCGCGGATCAGGATGGCGTAGGCGGTCATCGAAGTCTCCCGTGTTGGCGTGCCGCAACATTCGCCATCCGGCGCGCCGGCGCAACCGCTTCCCCGGCGTCGTCAGGGTTCCACGCTCCCCCAAAAGCCGCTAGGGCTGCCGGGACTTAACCGGATGATCCCCATGTCGCATTTCGCCGAACTTTCCACCCTGCCGCCCGATGCCCTGCTCGGGTTGATGACGGCCTTCCGCGCCGATCCGCGCCCCGACAAGTATGACCTCGGCGTCGGCGTCTACAAGGACATGGACGGCAACACGCCGATCCTCTCGGCGGTCAAGAAAGCCGAGGCGCGCCTGATCGCGGCGCAAACGACGAAAGTCTATGAAGGCCCGCGCGGCAACACCGATTTCTGCGCCCATATCGAGGACTTCGTCTTCGGCAAGGACCATTCCGCGCGCGCCGAAGGCCGCACAATTTCCTTCACCGCGCCCGGCGGTTGCGGCGCGTTGTTCCAGGGCGTCAGCCTGATGCGGCGCACCGGCACCAGGCGTGTCTGGGTCTCGAAGCCGACTTGGCCCAACCATCCGAATGTCGTCAAATCCCTCGGCCTCGAGGTGATGGCATACGCCTACGCGCGTGACGGCGAATTCTACCAGCTCGGCATGATGGCGGACCTGTCGGCGGCCGAGCCCGGTGACGGCGTCATCATCCAGGGACCCTGCCATAACCCGACCGGGATCGACCCGTCGATCGACGACTGGAAAGCGCTCGGCGCGCTGGCGAAGGAGAAGGGCCTGCTGGTCATGCTGGACGTTGCCTATCACGGCTTCGCCCAGAGCCTGGAGCGCGACATGGACGGCGTGCGCGCCTTCCTGAATGCGGCCGGCGAGGCGATGGTGGCCTATTCCTGCTCCAAGAATTTCGGCCTTTACCGCGAGCGCACCGGCTGTTTCCTCGTACTCGGCGAAACGCCCGAAGGCATCGCGGCGGCGGCCACGCATGTCGCCGACAATGGCCGCGCCACATGGTCCATGCCGCCGGCCCACGGGGCCGGGATCGTGGCCACCATCCTCGGCGACCCAGATCTGCGCATCGAATGGGAAAACGAACTCAATGCCATGCGTACACGGATGAAGGGCCTACGAGAGTCGCTCTCCGAGGCGCTGGTGTCGGCGACGGGTTCTAATGCGCTCGCGGCGCTGAAGGCGCAGAACGGCATGTTCTCGCAGCTGCCGGTCACCGCCGCGCAGACGGTCGAACTGTGCGACAAGCACGGCGTCTATATGCCCTCCTCGGGCCGTATCAACATCGCCGGCCTGAACCCGAAGGACATTCCGGCGCTGGCGGAAATTTTGGGGGGGTATCTTTAGAGCCCTCACCTCCCATTTCATGGGAGAGGGGTTAAGTTGCGTTTGTGGCGGCGAGGTGAAAACTCCTCTCCCGCTGGCGGGAGAGGAGGGGCCCATCGCGCAGCGATGGGAGGTGAGGGGAGGCTAGATTTTAAGTCCGCGCGGCGCGATCTTCTCAAGCTCCGCAATCATTTCCGGCGGCGCCTCAACCGCCTTGCGCGCATCCAGGTCCAGCGAAATCGCGATCGCTTCGCAGGTCGCCCAGGCGCCGCCTGTCTGCGGGTCCATGACCCAGTGGATCAGGTTGTGCGTCTTTCCCGCGACCTTTCCGAGCGAGGTGTGGACCACAAACTGGTCGCCTTCGCACGGCATACGGTGATAGCGGATCCGGTATTCGAGAACCGCCGCGCCCATCCGCCGCCCCCCGGCATTCTGGCCGACCCGGTTTCGCCAGTCATAAAGGAGGTTGGGCACCGAATCCGATACGCGGCCGATAATCCAGGACGGCGACATCCATCCGTGTGCCCCGCAATGCGCCGCCGGCACCGCGCCCAGCCCGATACGGGGCGCGCCAACGGTCTCGACCGCCGCCAGCGTGATTTCGTTCAACGCCAGGCCGGGCGCATCCGGAACAAACGAGCGCGGCTTGGCCTCGTCCGGCGTTTCGCCCTTAAGAGACTCCAGCCTGGCGAGGACGCGCTTCGTCCAGGGAAAAGCCTTACCCTCGGCCGTATCCAGATGAGCAATCCGTGTACGGAAGGCCGCCGACAGCGTGCCATCGGTATTGCGCAGTTCCTGGTAGACGACCGCGTCACTTGTCCCGATCTCCAGCACGCACCCGCTCATGCTCAGCGGCTGTCCGGGCAGAACCTCGCGCACGAAGCGGATATGCTGGTCGACGGGGGAGACAGTGGAGGGCGAGTTCGGCCGGAACGCATTCGGCATGCCTGCCGCATGGCAGAGCGCGACGAGGCCTTCCAGTTGTTTCTCGACATAGACGCGCACATTCATGTGCCCCATCTCGTCGCAGTCCCACTGGTTGCAGCTGCCTTGCCAGAGGGGAATCACGGCGCGCAATTCCGGCAGGTGCCGCGCACTTCGACAACCGCGCGCGCCATGCGGAAACCGGCGCCCTTCGTTTCAGCTTTCAGCGCACCGCTGGTGGCGGTGGCGTGCAGTTCCTCGGCGCCCTTGCAGGTATCGCAGATCAGGAACACGGCGGAATGGCTGTGACTGGTATGGCCGCAGGCGACATAGGCGTTGAGGCTCTCGATCTTGTGCACGAGGCCCGCGCCCTGAAGGAAGTCCAGCGCGCGGTAGATGGTCGGAGGCTTGGCGGCGCCTTCGCCGTCGAGGTTCGCCAGCAGGTCATAAGCCTTCGCGGGTCCGGTATTCTCCAGCAGCAGGCGCAGCACCTTGCGCCGGATGCGCGTCATCCGCTGGCCCTGGCGCACGACCAGTGCTTCCGCCTCGTGCAGGAAGGCCTCGGTATCGGCCGGGCTGCAAGGCGTATTCGCGTGCCCGTGGGCGTGGGTATGGGACTGGGACGTGGCCATGCCCCTATTTCGGGTGTTTCGGATGCAATGTGAAGGGGAGAGCGGCTTTGGAGGTCTGGACGGGCCCCGCAAATCACATGAGATTCTCCTTTTACGCGACTCGGGCCACAAGGTCCGGCGCGGCACGGAGGCCTCAGGCTATGCAGTTATCCGAACGGGAAGGGCTCGAACTCTGGCGCAAGGCGGTCACCGCCTCGGTGCGCTCGGACGCGCCGGACCTGACGGCCCGCCAGCAGGCCGTGCTGATGTCGGTGGCGCTGATGCCCGGCCCGCATACCGTGCGCGGCCTCGCGGAACATCTGGGCGTCGCCAAGCCGGCCATCACGCGGGCCCTCGATGCGCTGGAACGCCTCAATTTCATCCGCCGTCTGCCGGACGATTCGGACCTGCGCTCGATCTTCATCGAACGCACGCCGGACGGTATGACCTATCTGCGCTCCTTTGCGCGCCTTGTTCTTGCCGCCGCTTCCGGCGAAGAGGCTGCGGGAAAGCCTTCGGCCAAGCGTTCCAACGCGGCCTGAGGCGTCTGCCTCGGAGCCGTGAGCCATGCCGGAATTCAATGACGTGCGCCTGAAACGCCCCGAGGGCGCCGGCATCGGCTTTCAGGTCACCGCCGGCGTC
>JBGTKE010000238.1:0-5406 GCA_041744775.1 Hyphomonas sp.
TGCCGACGCCGACCAGGACCGCGTCATGCGCGGCGCGCAGTTCGTGGGCCCGGGCGCGCGAGGCGCTGGAGGTGATCCACTGGCTGGTGCCATCGGCGAGCGCGATGCGGCCGTCGAGCGAGGTCGCAAGCTTCAGGGTGACGCGAATGCCGGTCATGCCTCGCCGGCGTCTTCTTCGTCGAGCGCGGCCTTGTCGATGAACTGGGCGAAGTCGTTTGGATCCTTGAAGTCGCGGTAGACGCTGGCAAAGCGCACATAGCCGACCGGATCGACCTGGCGCAGCGCCTCCATGGCGAGTTCGCCGACATCATTGGAGCTGATCTCGGACTCGCCGGTGCTTTCGAGCTTGCGCACGATGCCGGACACCATCTGGTCGATCTGTTCGCGGTCCACAGGGCGTTTCCGGAGCGCGATGGT
Organism: Hyphomonas sp.; assembly: GCA_041744775.1. Lineage (GTDB taxonomy): Bacteria > Pseudomonadota > Alphaproteobacteria > Caulobacterales > Hyphomonadaceae > Hyphomonas. Next base: position 418 of record JBGTKE010000238.1, read on the forward strand.
GATCGACCGGGCAAGGCGCTCGCGGTCGAACGGGGCGCGTTTGCCATCGCGCTTGATGACCGTGATCTCGCGCAGCTGGACACGCTCGAACGTGGTGAAGCGGGCGCCGCAGCTTTCGCAGATGCGGCGGCGGCGGACAGCGGTATCGTCTTCAGCCGCGCGGCTGTCCTTTACCGAAGTATTTTCCGAGCCGCAGAAGGGACACCGCAAGACGTATCAGGCTCCCAGACCGTCATAGATCGGGAAGCGCGCCGTCAGCGCCATGACTTCACCGCGCAAGCGTTCTTCCGCGGCGCCGTTATCCTGCGTCGACAGGGCGTCGACGATCTCGCCGATCCATTTGCCGATCTGGGTGAACTCGGCTTCGCCGAAGCCGCGCGTGGTGCCCGCCGGCGAGCCGACACGGATGCCGGAGGTGACGGTGGGCGGGGCGGGGTCGAACGGGATGCCGTTCTTGTTGCAGGTGATGAAGGCGCGCTCGAGAGCGGCTTCGGCGTCCTTGCCGGTGACGCCTTTCGGACGCAGGTCGATCAGAGCGACATGCGTGTCGGTGCCGCCGGAGACGACATCGAGCCCGGCCTCGCGGCAGGCCGTGGCCATGGCGCGCGCGTTGGCGACGACCTGCGCGGCATAGGTGCGGAATTCCGGTGTCAGCGCTTCGCCGAAGGACACCGCCTTGGCCGCGATGACGTGCATCAGCGGGCCGCCCTGAATGCCGGGGAAGATCGCCGAGTTGATCTTCTTGGCGAGGGCCTCGTCGTTGGTCAGGATCATGCCGCCGCGCGGGCCGCGCAGAGTCTTGTGCGTGGTGGTGGTGGCGATGTGGCAATGGTCGAGCGGGTTCGGGTGGACACCGCCGGCGACGAGGCCGGCGAAGTGGGCCATGTCGACAAGGAAGAGCGCGTCGACCTCATCCGCGATCTCGCGGAAACTACGGAAGTCGATCTGGCGCGGATAGGCGGAGCCGCCGGCGATTATCAGCTGCGGGCGGTGGGCGCGGGCGAGGCGCGAGACTTCCTCGAAATCGATCAGGTGGTCGTCCGGGCGCACGCCGTACTGGACCGCGTTGAACCATTTGCCGGACTGGTTGGGCTTCGCGCCGTGCGTCAGGTGGCCGCCGGCGGCGAGGCTCATGCCGAGGATCGTGTCGCCGGGCTTCAGGACGGCCTGGAAGACGCCCTGATTGGCCTGGCTGCCCGAGTTCGGCTGGACGTTGGCAAAGCTGCAATTGAAGAGTTTCCTGGCCCGCTCGATGGCGAGTTCTTCGGCGATGTCGACGTATTCGCAGCCGCCGTAATAGCGCTTGCCGGGATAGCCTTCGGCATACTTGTTGGTGAGGATCGAGCCCTGCGCTTCCAGCACGGCGCGCGAGACGATGTTCTCCGACGCGATCAGTTCGATCTGGTGCTGCTGGCGGGTCGCCTCCTGGCTGATGGCGGCCGCCAGTTCGGGGTCTCGGTCAGCCAGCGACGTGGTGAAAAAGCCGCCCGAGAGGGACTGAGGGATGTGCGCCGAGTCTGCCATTTAGTCCTCCGGATCCGAGTCCCGCGCTGTTTACGCGTGTGCGCCCCCGGGGGCAACCGGTGCTGAGCCGATGAGCAGCCTGTTGCGATAACTGGCAGGAACTTAATATGTTCGCGGATTCTACGGATTAGATACTTTACGGATATCCTCGAGTACAATTAAACATGATACTATTCTGTTTCCTGTTCGTCTGAATACAGGACCAGACTGGTGGGCCATGAAAGAACTTGAAGAATCCGAGTTACTCGAGATGACGGTGGAGATCGTGTCATCTTACGTAGCCAATAATTCGTTGCAGGCGGGCGCCCTGCCCGACCTCATCAAGACCGTGCACGCGACCATTGTCGGCCTGACCCACCACACCGAGAAGCCGAAGGAAAAGCTGGAGCCCGCGGTGGCGATTTCCAAGTCGGTGACGCCCGAGCACATCGTCTGCCTGGAAGACGGCCGCAAGCTCAAGATGCTGAAGCGCTACCTGCGCACGCGCTATGACATGACGCCGGAAGAATACCGCACCAAGTGGGGCCTGCCGGCGGACTATCCGATGGTGGCGCCCAATTACGCCAAACTGCGTTCGCGGCATGCGAAGCAGATCGGCCTCGGAAAAAAAGCGGTACCGGCCGCCGAGGAACCCCTCAAGCGGCCTGATCCAGCCCCAGCTGCTTCCAAACGGCCATCAAAGCGGCGACCAGCTCGTCCATCATGATCTCGTCATGCACCGGGCTCGGCGTGAAGCGCAGGCGCTCGGTGCCACGGGGCACGGTGGGGTAGTTGATCGGCTGTACGTAAATTCCGAAGTCGAACAGCAGCGTATCGGATAGCGCCTTGCAACGTTCGGGATCGCCGACGAGCAGCGGCACGATGTGCGAGGGCGAGTCCATCACCGGCAGGCTCTGCTCAAGGAACTTCTGCTTCAGCTGCGCGGCCTTCTGCTGGTGGATGGCGCGCAGGCGGCGGCCTTCATCGGTGCGCAGCTTGCGGATGCTGGCGAGTGCGCCGGCGGCCATCACCGGGCAGGTCGAGGTACTGAAAATGAAGCCGGACGCCATCGACCGGATCGCATCCACGACGCTGGTATGGCTGGCGATATAGCCGCCCATCACGCCGTAGCCCTTGGCCAGCGTGCCTTCGACAATGTCGATACGGTCAGCCAGACCCAGCATTTCCGCAACGCCGGCGCCCTGTTCGCCGTAAAGGCCCACGGCATGGACTTCGTCCAGATAGGTGAGTGCGTCGAACTCTTCGGCGAGGTCGCAGATTTCCTGCATGCGGCCGAAATCGCCGTCCATGGAATAGACGCTTTCGAAGGCGATCAGCTTCGGGCGAGCCGGATCGTCCAGTTCGAGCAGGGCTTGCAGGTGTTCGACATCATTGTGGCGGAACACGCGGTATTCGGCGCCAGAACGGCGGATGCCCTCGATCATCGAGGCGTGGTTCAGCGCGTCCGAGTAGATGATCAGGTTCGGCAGGATCTTGCCGAGGGTCGACAGCGTCGCGTCATTCGACACATAGCCGGAGGTGAAGAGGAGTGCGGCTTCCTTGCCGTGCAGGTCGGCCAGTTCGCGCTCGAGATCGACATGGTAGCGGGTGGTGCCGGAGATGTTGCGGGTGCCGCCGGAGCCGGCGCCGAAGCTGTCGATGGCTTCGTGCATGGAGGCGATCACGTCGTCGTCCTGGCCCATCGCCAGGTAATCGTTCGAGCACCAGATCGTGACTTCGCGCTCGCCGTCTTCCATGCGGGCGGTCGCCTTCGGGAAACGTCCCCGGTGGCGCTGCAGGTCGATGAAGACCCGGTAACGGCCCTCGCCGCGAATATTGTTGAGGGCGTCTTCGAATGACTTGAGATGCTTCATTGGCCGCACGCTGACTTTCACTTTTGAGGGTGCTCCGCAAGGAGCCGCCGGGCTGTTTTCACTTAAACCCGGCACCTGTTTAGGCTTATCCGCAAAAATACCTATGCGGCATATCCGGGCAGCTGGCGGTCCAGCTTGCGCAGCAGGGCCGGCCAGACGAGGCGGTCCGTAAGAACGGACATACCCGAGCTGTGGGCGGTCATGCCGCCCTGCCCGGCCACCTTGTCCTGCAGCTCCTCGCCGCACTCCAACACGCCGTCGCGGCCAGCTGTGAGGGCCATGATCTGCATCTTGCAGGCGCGTTCGAGGAAGAACATGCGCGTGAAGGTGAGCGCTGCGGTATTACCGCAGGTCAGCGTGCCATGATTGCGCAGCAGCATGGAATGCTTGGTGGGGCCGAGATCGGCGACAAGACGCTCGCGTTCGTCAAGGTCGAGGGCGACGCCTTCATAGTCGTGATAGGCGATGTCCTCGCGCACGATCATGGCGGTCTGGCTGATCGGCAGGAGTCCATCCTTCTGCGACGAGACGGCCACGCCCTGATCGGTGTGAAGGTGCATCACGACGGTCGCATCCTCGCGGGCGGCGTGGATGGCGGAGTGGATGGTGAAGCCAGCCGGATTGATCATCGCGTCGGTTTCCTGGACGATATTGCCCTCCAGATCGACCTTCACGAGCGAGGAGGCGGTGATCTCCTCGAAGAAGTAGCCATAGGGATTGATCAGGAAATGGTGTTCGGGGCCCGGCACCCGGTGGGAGATGTGCGTGAAGATCATGTCGTCCCAGCCGTAGAGGGCCGTCAGACGGTACAGGGCGGCGAGATCGACGCGCGCTTTCCATTCCGCTTCGCTGACCGCGCCGCGGATGTCGATATTCGGGTTGCCGTCGGCCATGTGGTGTCTCTCCCTGTTTATTCCGCAGAGTTTAACCCAACTCCGGCCGCCGCGCCAGATGAAGGTGACGCGCGTGTCAGGTTCGGTTTACGCGGCAGAGGCGCCTCGCCTTGACGCCATCCTCAAAGCATTTGCAGATGCCGCGCATGGCCGACCTCAAACTCGCATTTTTCGCCTCGAAACGCCCGGAAGCGCAGCAGGCCCTGCCCCTGCTGACGGCGAAATATGGCAATGTTCCGGAGGAAGACGCGGATGTCGTGGTCGCTCTGGGCGGCGACGGGGCGATGCTGGACACGCTGCGGCGCCGGTTTACCGACAACCGGCCGGTTTACGGCATGAACCTCGGGACCATCGGGTTCCTGATGAACGAGTACAAGGCAGACGGCCTCGTCCAGCGGATCGACGGCGCCGAACGGGCGAGCCTGACGCCGCTGAAGATGCTAGCCGTCGATGTGCACGGCGCCGAGCACCGGGCCCTCGCGGTCAATGAGGTCTCGCTGCTGCGCCAGACGGCCCAGTCCGCGCGCCTCCGGATCGCGGTCGACGGCCGGGTCCGGATCGGTGAGCTCGTATGTGACGGGATCATGGTCGCCACGCCGGCCGGTTCGACTGCCTATAACCTGTCGGCCCACGGGCCGATCCTGCCGATCGGGGCGAATATGCTGGCCCTGACGCCGGTCAGCGCGTTCCGGCCCCGGCGCTGGCGCGGCGCGCTGCTG
>JBGTKE010000239.1:0-2215 GCA_041744775.1 Hyphomonas sp.
GGCCCCGCTCTGGGGCTCGATCGTGCTCTGCCTCGCCGTCGCCGTGCTGATCGGGTTCAGCCTGCCGAAGACCGTGCCGCGCCCGCGCGATTACGAGCGCCCGAAACCGCTGGCGATGACGGATCCGCGCGTGCGCCCGCACCTCCTTTTCCTCGTGTCCTACTTCATCGGCGTCGGGATGGTTCAGCAGACACTCGCCTGGTTCATCGAGGACCGCTACGGCCTCACCGAATCACATGCGGAGAGTTCCGGCCAGGCCGCCGTGCTGTACACCGGCATCGCCTTCGCCTGCATGGCGGTCGCCACCATCGCCGTCCAGTTCGGCTATATCGCCCGCCGGAAACCCGATCCGCGCCGCATCCTGCCGATCGGCCTGGCGCTGGTGGCGGCCGGCTATATCGCCGCCGACGTGTTCCACGCGTTCCCAATCCTCTGCCTCAGCTTCCTAGTGGTCGGCGTGGGATCAGCGCTCGCCATCCCGTCTGCCAATGCGCTCGGTAGTCTCTCCGTCAGCCGCGCCGAACAGGGCGCGGCGGCGGCCTTGCTGTCGGCGGCGCCGCCAGCAGGCTTCATCTTCGGTCCGCTGATCGGTGCCGGCCTCTACCAGATCGACCACGCCCTGCCCCTGATCGCCTCGGCGATCCTGGTCGGCGGGCTGGCCATCTACGCTTTCTTCGTCACCGGTAAGCAGCCGATGCCGAACGGCTAGTCCACCTCGGCCTTCGACCTGCCGAAGGCAATGATCGCGCCCGGCAGCGTGAAGGAGAGCAGGATCAACCCGCCGAAGATGGCATTCCAATGCGAGCCGGTAGACGGGCGCCAGAGATGCAGCTTGTCATTGGCCGCCATGTCGGTGGTCAGCATCATGTAGAGCACCCCGATAAGGACGACGCCGGAGAAAACCGAATGGGCCTGGAAGGCCGCCCGGTTGCGCTCGTCGCGTTCCCGCTCGTCGAGCAGCGCTTCGGGCTCCTGCGTCTGGCGCTGCAGGCTGGAGCCGGCGAGCACGGTCAGGATGACCAGCGAGACCACGACCATTCCGAGACCCGCGAGGCTGGAGATGACACCTTCACCGGACGACATCGGCACCAGCTGCAGGATGCAACCGAGGGGGTAGAGCGTATAGAGGCCTATCAGCAGTATTCGGACGGTCTGCGTGGACAATTGTCGGCCGAAGGGGTGGCTCTTTGAACGGATAAACACGGGATCAGGACTCCGGGATTTTGAGACTGGCTGCGAGAGGGGCGAATGGTTTCAACGAGAAGAGCTGCTCAACCTGCACCTCGAAGAGGCCGGCAAGCTTCAAGGCCAGCTCGACCGAAGGCGCATAGTCGCCCCGCTCGAGATAGCCGATCGTCTGCGGGTTCACCCCGACCGCTTCAGCAAGCTCTTTCCGGCTGAGGCCACGTTCGGCCCGGAACACGGAAATCCTGTTGTGAATCACGGGGTATTACCTTTTATATGCAGCGATATGTTGTCTTTACACAACAATTTGTTGGCTGTCTATAGGGGTGTGCGCCGGCATGAGCGCTGGCGCAGGGCGAGGCAGCCGATTGGAGATGGCTAGCGGCTGAAGGGTTCGGCGCAGGCGATGCCCTGCCTTGGCGAGCCGAAGAGGCCGGGCGCAAGGCGAAGCGCGCCGCCAACAAGCTCTGCCGTACCGGCGAAGGCCGCATCTGCCGGGATGTGGTTGCCGTCCTCAGGGGAGAGTTGCAACCGGCCATCCTCAAAGGCGTAAGCGCCCCAGTAATCCTTGTATATCTCGAACGGCGTCCAGGTGAGGGAGAAGGTGCCATCGGGATGAAAGATCAGCTCACGGACGGGCTCGGCGCCCGATGCGGCGCACGCCGCCTCCGGCTGAGACCAACTGCCGACGAGAGGCAAGGCCTCTTCCAGATAAACGAGCATACGGCCGGACACGCTGGCCTCTCCCACCCTGCCCTGCAGCTGAATGGCGTCGCCGGGGGCCGCGTCCGTATCTATCAGTATTGTGCGCCCACCCGGCCCGAGCGTGGCCGGGCCGGTGATGGCAACGCCTTCAAGGCAGGTGGGGGGCACGGGCTCGACCATGCCAGGCCGGCGCGTGAACCAGGGCGTCAGAACGATACTGGCGCCGGGCAGCACAGCTGGCGGCTCGAGCCAGAAAATATAGCCGCCAAACTCGGAGGGCGGCGCGCAGCTGGCCGGAACAGCGGGCGCGGCGCGCTCCTCCGGC
>JBGTKE010000240.1:0-2095 GCA_041744775.1 Hyphomonas sp.
GAGCATCAGCCAGATGCCCGCCGAGAGGACTCCAGTGGCGAGCCCCGCCCGGATCAGGCCGCCCGCAAGCCTTGGCCCGGGCTTGTACCAGCCGCGCCGGGCGAGGCTGACGGCGAGCAGGCCGGCGTTGACCCAGGCCGCTGTGCTGGTGGCGATGGCGAGGCCGGGGAAACCATCCTGGCCGGATTGCTTGAGCCAGAAGAAGAGGCCTGCGCCGAGGAGCGTGTTGACCACGACCGAGACCAGCGCGAACCGCATCGGCGTCTTGGTATCCTCGCGCGCGAAGAAGGGCGGGGCGAGCACCTTGATCAGCACGAAGGCGGGCACGCCCCAGGCGAAGTGAAAAAGCGCTGCCCCGGCGGCGGCGGCGTCCGATGGCAGGAAGGCGCCGCGCACGAAGAAGGCGTCGATCAGGTAGACCGGCGCGATCATCAGGCCGGCGGCAGCGGGAAAGGTCAGCGCCATGGCGAGGCCGAGGCCTTCGTCCATCGTGCGGGCGCCGGAAGCGGTGTCCCCTGCCCGTGCGGCGCGGCTGAGGCGCGGCAGGATGGCGATACCGACCGCGACGCCGACGAGGCCGAGGGGCAGCTGGTAGAGCCGGTCAGCGGCGTAAAGCCAGCTCTTGGCGCCGACCTCGAAGCTTGCGAGCGACTGGCTGACGATGATGTTGATCTGCGTGCCGGATGCCGCGATCGTGCCGGGCACGGCGAGCATCAGCACTTTCTTGACGGCGGGCGTCAGGCGCGGCCAGCCGATCAGGCTGAGCTTCACCTTCTGGTGCGAGACGCCCCACCAGAGGGCGCCGGCCTGCAGGACGCCCGCAATGAAGAAGGCTATGGCGGCATAGAGGGTTGTGATCTCGGGCGTGGTGCCGAGCAGGCCCGCCGGAATGAGGCAGAGGTTCAGCAGCGTCGGCGCCCCGGCCGAAAGGATGAACCGCCCCAGCGAGTTCAGCACGCCGGAGAACAGCGCCGCGATCGCCATGAAGGTGAGGTAGGGCATCGTGATTTGGGTGAGCAGTACGGCGAGATTGTAGTGTTCCGGATCATCCGCCTGCCCGCCATGGATGATCAGTAGGACCCAGGGCATGAAGATCTGGGCGAGAATGGTCAGCGCGGCGGTTGCGGCAAACAGGACCTTCAGCGCGTCTTCGGCGACGGCGCGGGCAGCTTCCGGGCCTTCGGCTTCCAGCGTGCGCGCATAGGTCGGCACGAAGGCCGAGGCGAAGGCGCCTTCGGCGAAGATGCGGCGGAACAGGTTCGGGAACTGCTGGGCGGTCGCCCAGGCATCGCCGACGGGCCCGGCGCCGATCTTGGCGGCGAGAATGATGTCGCGCGCAAAGCCGAGGATTCGGCTGGCGAAGGTCAGGGACGCCTGCACGGCGGTGTTGCGAACCAGGCTCATGTTGTCCGCTTTTCCTGAATTCTCAGAAACTGTCCACGGCCCGCGAGCGCCGGAGCCTGCGGGCAGGCGTTTGCGGACCCTCCGGTTCGTCGCGCGACAAGACGGCCAAAAGACGCTCTTTCAGGGCCTCTTTGCGGGCCTTCGAGAGGCGCCCGGCGGCGGCCGAGTCCGGCTGGACATAGAAGGCATCGAACACGCGCTCGCCGTAGGAGCCGACATGCGCCGAGTGAATCGACAATTTCATCTCGGCCAGCACTTCGGCCACCTCGTGCAGCAGGCCAGGCCGGTCGCGGGCGGCGACGTCGATGACGGTGTAGTCGGCCGAAATGTCGTCGTGGATCTGAACCGAAGGCTGGACCAGGAAGGCCGCCTCGCGGCGTCCGGTGCGCGACTTGATCCCGCCCTTCGGCGGGTTGCCGTCCAGCGCGCCCAGAATCGCCTTTTCGAGCGCCACAAGGCGGTGCTCGTCGCCTTCACCAAAGGGCAGGCCGCGAATGTCCTGCAGCATGAACACGTCGACGATCCGCCCGCCGCGCGAGGTGAAGACCTGCGCCGCGACGATGTTGGCGCCGAGATGCGCCAGTGTGCCAGCGAGATCGGCGAACAGGCCGGTACGGTCCTTGCCGGAGACGAGCAGCGCGACGGCGCCGCCCTCCGGCGCCATGCGCGTGGTGACGACGTCGCCGCCCTT
>JBGTKE010000241.1:0-2999 GCA_041744775.1 Hyphomonas sp.
AGGCCGGTCTCGGCTGCCTGCCCCGTGTCGGCGCCCGGGGCGAGGCGATCTATGCCCGCCTCCTCTCCCGCGCCGAGGGCGAGCAACGCCTCACCCAGGTGCATGACGCCTACCACCTGCACATCGCCGCCGAACTTGACGCGCTGCGCCGAGACCACGGTCATGCCCTGCTGATCGATTGCCACTCGATGCCCTCGCTTCAGCCGGGCCGGCGCTCGTTAACCGATATCGTGCTGGGCGACCGGTTCGGATCGAGCGCTGACCCGCGCCTGATGAGCCGGATCGAGCGCAGCTTCCGCGCCCAGGGTTTCACGGTCGCCCGCAACGCCCCCTATGCCGGCGGCTATACCACCCGCCGCTACGGCCGCCCGCGCCGGGGAATCCATGCCCTTCAGGTCGAGATCAACCGCGGCCTCTACATGGACGAGCAGCGCATCACCCGGTCCAGCGGGTTTGCCGCCCTCAAGAACGCGCTGCAGCATGTGATGGCCGAAATCATCGACTCCGCACGGCTCCTGCCCCGCGCCTGAATTGTCCTGAAATCAGCAGATCCAGCCTGGACGGTGCGTTGCGTCAGGCGAAGCAACACCCCCCTTGAACAAAAAAGGGCCGCGCCCGGAGGCGCGGCCGAAGTCAAAGGGAGGAAACGCCAGAGGCGTTGCACCGAAGTGCAAGTCCAACTTATGCTGCGATGCACACAGCACAATGAGTTTGTCGGGCGCACCCTCGTCTCCGCGCCCCGTTGCCCTGAAAACAGGCACTTCCCGGCACGCGGCACGCGGTTTGCGTAGAAATTGCGCGAAAATCCTGTTTTGGGACTGATACCGGTCCCACGCCAATCGGAGACGGACCCATGGCTGATGAAACTGACCTGCATGTAGGCAAGCGGCTGCGCCGCCGCCGCCGCCTTCTGGGTATGACCCAGCAGGAACTGGCCTCCCAGGTCGGCGTGCGTTTTCAGCAGATTCAAAAGTATGAATGCGGCGCCAACCGCATAACTGCGTCCCGCCTGTTCGACCTTTCCCGCGCCCTCAACGTCACCGTCCAGTATTTCTTCGACGGCATGCCGGTCGCCAATCCGATGCCGAACGCCGCCAACGACGCCGAGCAGATGGAAGGCGACATCCTTTCCCAGAAAGAAACCCTGGAACTGGTGCGCGCCTATTACCGCCTCGGCGAACGCCCGCGCAAACGCCTCCTCGAGCTCGCGAAAGCCCTGGAAGGCGACAACACCAGCACCGGCGCGGCTTGACGCCCCTCAGCCGGCGGGGCATCGCCTCGCCGGATGACCCTTCCCCGTTCTCCAGACGCTGACCTCGCATTCGCCGCCCGGCTGGCCGACGCCGCCTGGGCGGCGATCCGCGTTCATTTCCGCAATCTCTCCGGCGTCGATGACAAGGGCCCCGTCAACCGCCCCGGCTTCGACCCCGTCACCGAGGCCGACCGCGCGGCCGAACGCGCCATGCGCGCCCTCGTCGCCGCAGAACGCCCGGATGACGGGATTACAGGCGAGGAATTCCCCGAAACGCCCTCCACGTCCGGCTACCGTTGGTATTTCGACCCCATCGACGGCACCCGCGCCTTCGTCGCCGGCCTGCCGGTCTGGACCACATTGATCGCTCTCGTCGATCCCAACGGCGTGCCCCTGATCGGCGTCATCGACCAGCCCGTCCTTGGGGAGCGCTATCTCGGCTGGCCCGGCGGCGCCCGCCTCGACACCGTCCACGGATCAACGCCGATCCGCGTGTCGGCCTGCTCGGATCTGCGCGAGGCGACCATCGCGACCACCGATCCCTTCATTTTCTCCCCGCCTGAACAGGGCGCCTGGACCCACCTGCGCTCCGCCGCCCGCATCACGCGCTACGGCCTCGATGCCTACGGCTATGCCCGCCTTGCCGCAGGCACGATCGACCTCGTCGCCGAGTCCGGTCTCAAGTCCTGGGATGTCGCCGCCCTGATCCCGGTCGTCTGCGGCGCCGGCGGCCTCGCCGCCGACTGGCGCGGCAATGCCCCGAAACTGGGCGGGCAGATCGTCTGCTCGTCGAGCCAGGCCGTGCTCGATCAGGCCCTGCTCGCTCTGAAACGCGCTGCCGGCTGACCCGGGCCCTTCCCCGAAACGTCCAGAAGTCGCCCACCCCGAGTAGACAGTTTCTGGACGGGGTCGGGGCAGACTTTTGCTACGGCCCGGTCACCTCATATCCTTCAGCCCGCAACATGGCGATCACGCTGTCCTCGCCGACGAGGTGCCCCGCGCCGACCGCGATCAGCCGCGTGCCCGGCTCCTCCAGCATGTCCGCGATCTGCGGCGTCCAGCGCGCGTTGCGGTTGGTCAGCAGCGCCGCATAGGCCGCCTCCGACCCGAACGCTTCCGGCGACGACATCAGCGTGCCGAGACCCGCCGCATCCCCGTCCGCCCATTCCGATACGAGCAGATCGAGCACTTCGGTGCCCTGTTTGAGCGATTCCGCGCTCATCAGGAGAAAGTCGATCTGCGCGCAGTTATCCAGCGCTGCAAATTCGCCGAGCTGCTGATCGACCGTCTCGAGATATTCGAACGTGGCGCCGTGGGCTTTCGCCTCCGCCTCGATCTTCATCTCGACACCCGCCGCCGGATCAAACCCCTCTTCCGTCATCTGCATGACCGAGAGATTGAGCGCCGCATACCAGGGCCGCATCGGCTGGATCGCCTCGATTGGCAGGCTGAGCTCGGTGAGCGCCGCTTTCAGCTGTTCGGTCTCTTCCGGCGTCAGCAGGCTCGAGAGCTGCGTGCCATCGGTGAACATGCCCTGCGAGGTGAAGAACTTCATCAGGTCGCGGCCCGCCTGCTCGCTCGTCGTGTCGGCCTCGAACACGACCGTATCGGCCGACGCGATCGCCGCATCGATCTCGGGAGTGCGCCAGTCGAGATCCGGCCGCAACAGATGCACCGTGCCGAGGATATACAGCGTCGTGTCCTCATCCTTCAGCGTCCACATCGCCGGCTGCCCGGCGCTCCGGCT